>PAKC01000001.1 GCA_002706205.1 Halobacteriovoraceae bacterium | reverse complement strand
GAAAATACTTGAAAAACATGAAGTTTTTAAGACCACATTAATTTATGATAAAGGCATTCCTAAGTTTAAAATAAATAAAAATTTAAAATTTGATCTTCCTATTTTGAGTGAAAGAGAAGAAAACTTAACTAAAAAGTTTAATGAATTAGCTAAACAAAAAATTTCGATTGACTCTGAGTGTTTATGGAAAATTATCCTTGGTGTTGATAAAGAAAAACAACAGACATGGATTTTTATGCATGTTCATCATGCCATTTGGGATGGTCGCTCAGGTTATCTTTTTATGCAAAATTTAATCAAGGCTTATACTTTGGTTAAAAAAGAAGGAAAGATATTAGATGATTTTTTTACAGAAAGTTATTTGATGAATCATGATGATTTGGTAAAACCTTTGACTGATGAAAATACATCTTATTTGAGTCAAGTCGCTCAGGCAATTAATGAAATAGAGTTACCGCAAGAAGGAGGAGATAAAACATTGTCTCCAAATCTTAGTGGAATGACAGAGTTTTCGATAGAAAAAAAACTGCATGAACAAATTGAGCAGTTTTGTGAAGAATACCAGTTAAGTCCTTTTCATTTTTTTGTTATGAGTTATGCTATTTTTCTTGCTGGGCTTGGACAAAAATCTCAGGTTAATATTTTTTATCCTAATCATGGCAGACGCTCTAAGAGTGCCCTTAGAAGCCTTGGTTTTTTTGTAAATACCTCATGTTTGAATTTAAATATTAAGATGAAGGAGAATTTGGTATCACATATAGCTTTTTTTAAGGAAAGCTTTGAAAAATCAAAGCAGCTGAGTAAAATATCTTTTACCCAGGTTTATAAAGAGTTATGTCGATTAAAAAAAACTAACAACTTAGATTTGAATCCCCATTATTGTCTCTATCAGGACTATTCTCAGACTCAATTAGGCAATGAAAGTTTAAGCTATGAAAGAGTTCATATGAATCCTGGGTATGTCGAAGGAGAGTTAGACTTATGGATTACCAAGTATAAAGAAAAAATATTGGGAGGCTTTCATTATTCGTTAAAAAAGTTCTCACCTGATGTTTTACTGAGATTTCAGAATCAATATTTAGACTTAATTCAGTCAATTATTGCTAACCCCTATGAAGCACTAGAGAGTTTTTTTTATAAGACAGATGTTTTAAATGGTCCAAGTTTTGAAAGAACAAATAATCATGAGTTCTTGTCTTGTTTGTATGAACATGCACGCTCTCGGCCAGGTTCTATGGCCATAGATAGTTTAGATCAAAATATGACATTTGAACAATTAAACAAGTCTTCCAATCAAATTGCAAATTATTTTTTAAGTTTGAATCTGCCTCGAAATTCCTTAGTTTCTTTATGCTTAAATCGTACCGTCGATATGATTTGTCTGATGCTCGGTCTTTATAAGGCCGGTTATGCTTTTTTACCTATCGATCCATTTTTACCTTTAAAAAGACGAGAGTATATTTTAAATCATGCTAAAGTTGCTTTAAATATTGAAGAAGAAAAATTGGATGAGGTTAAAGCTAAAGCTTCTCTTTTTTCTTCTAAGAATATAAATCAGAAAAATTCTGAGAACTCATTGGCGTATGTACTCTATACATCAGGCTCTACTGGACGACCAAAAGGAGTTATGATTTCAAGAGATTCATTTGAAAATTTTTTACGATCAATGCAATTACTATTAAAAACCTCTTCAGATCATCATTTTATAGCGTTAACAACTTTTTCTTTTGATATTTCTTTGTTAGAAATTTTTCTTCCCTTGATGTCGGGGAGCAAGTTTTATTTGTGCACACATAATCAAGCAAAAAATCCGTATGAAATTAAAAAAATTTTAGAAAAGAAGAATATTAATATTATGCAAGCGACACCAGCGACATGGAGTATGCTAATACGTTCTGGTTGGCAAGGAAATAGCAAACTTGTTTCTTTGTCAGGTGGAGAGAGCCTTTCATTGGAACTGGCCCATAAGCTTCTCGATCTTACTCAACAAGTATGGAATATGTATGGCCCAACAGAGACAACAATTTGGTCTAGCGCAAAAAGAATTGTTGCTCCGCTAACAGAAGTTTCCATTGGAAAGCCCATACATAATACAAAAATATATATATTAGATAATGATTTGAATCAAGTTGTCAGAGGTGGTGTCGGGGAAATTGCTATCGCAGGAAAGGGAGTTTCTTTAGGATATTTAAATGACTCAGCTCAGACCAAAAATCGGTTTATTAAATATCAAAAGACTGAGGAACAATTGTATCTTACAGGTGATCTTGGAAGAATTAATTTAGCGGGTGATATTATCTGTCTTGGTCGAAAAGATCGTCAGGTAAAAATCAGAGGTCACAGAGTTGAACTCAGTGAAATTGAGTTTCAGGCTAAACAAATACTTCATCAAACTCAGACAGTTGCAACGATTAAAAAGCATCAGCACAAAGATATTTTATGTCTTTATTATGTGATCTCAGAAGAGACAAAAAAAATAAGTGTTGAAAAGATAAGAAAACGCTTAAGTGAGAGTTTAGCCTATTATATGATTCCACAAGTTATTATTGCGCTTGAAAAAATCCCCCTTAATCCTAGTGGTAAAGTCGATTATGAAAATCTACCTGAATTCAATGTGGCCCACAAAAAAGGGACTTCTCCTGTAAGTTATATAGAAAAAATGATTGCTTCTATTTGGAAGGAAAAATTAAACTTGAGTGAAGTTTATTGTGAAGATAATTTTTTTTCTCTAGGAGGAAATAGTCTTATCGCAGTTGATGTTTTTCAAAGTCTATCAGACAAACTTAAGATAAATATTGAATTATCTTTATTATTAACAGCAGAAAGTCTTTCTGAACTAGCAATAAAAATTGAATCTAAGCAGCAAAATAATCAAAAAAAAATCTCAAATATTGTTACGATTAATGAGAAAGACCATAAAAAAGTATTTATTTTTTTTCATGCTGTTGGTGGAAATATTTTAAATTATAGACCTTTTTTTGATACTTTAAGACAATTTACAGTTTATGGACTGGAAGCGTCAGTACAGGAGGATAAGTTAAGGTCTCCTACAAGCCTTTCTGAACTCGCCGCTGACTATACTCATCAAATTAGACAATTAAAACTAGAAAATAAGGAACTTTATTTGGTGGGAGGAAGTTTTGGTGGGTTATTGGCTTACGAATGTGCACATAGATTGAAGGAAGTCGATTTTAATGTAAAACAAATAATCATGTTTGATACTGCAGTTCCTGGTCTTGTAAAATCGAAGTTCTTATCACATTTTCCCTTACTTAAAAATCTTAGATTTAGATTTTATTCAAGTTTAATGTTTTTTCATAGGGTGTTGAAAGCAAAAGTTTCTTATGACTTACGTTATACTTACTTAATGTATTTTTTTTATAAAATAGGGCAGGCTTATCGTCCTTGCCCATCTTCTGTTCCTCTTTATCTTTTGAGAGGAAAGTTAGGAAAGTCAGGTAAGTACTCTTTTGAATATTTAGGATGGAATCAGTATTTATCAGAAAGCTTTATTTCTGTTGATTATATTGATGCTAGTCATGATGAATTTATTGAGCATGATTTAGTAGTTAAGAAGTTTTCTGATTGGGTAGGTCAGATAGAATAAGTGACAAGATAATTTGGCATTTATAAGCTAAGAGGTTTGTTTGTTCTTAATGATCTTTGAAAATTGTTAAGATAAAAAAATAGTTAGTTTTTTTATCTTGTAATTTTAGGAAGATAGCAGCTTTAAAGACACCTAAATATTTTCTTAATTTTTTTTCCCATAGGTTTGTCTTATGGTCTATAATAGCATGAGATTAGAAATTTTTTGGTCTTTAAGACTAAAAGTTGTACGTTGGAGGATATTTCTATGACTGAGCATAAATTTGTTCTAATTATTGATGATGATTCAAATTTTTACTCTCGTGTAAATGAAATTTTTTTACAAGAAGACGATTCTAAATATCGAATTATTCATGCTAAGACTAGATCTGAGGCAGTATTTAAAATTTCTAATCAGCGTTTTGATTGCATTATAAGTGAAGCGAGTATTAAGCGCTCAAGTCCAGACATTATTTTTAATGAACTTAAAAAAATGGGCTCGACTAATTATAATACCCCAGTCATTTTGTATTCAGCAGCTATTTCACCCAATTTAATCACTAATTATAAGAAATTGATAAAAGGAGCATTTGTTAAACCAAGCTCAGAGGAAAAGGTTATTGCCAAAGTAAGAAAATTTTTACTTAGGTAATTAATTTATTTATTCTTTGGCCAAAAATTCCGAAAAACTTGTACAGGGAGAACTATGCCAAAGAAACAAGAAAGACAAAGGCTTTCAGTCCTACATTCTTTACATCTATTGGATACATTGCCTGAAGTTGAGGTTGATTATTTCACTCAGTTAGCTTCTTTAATATGTAAAACTCCAATCGCTTTGGTGTCCTTAGTTGATGAAGACCGTCAATGGTTTAAATCAAAAATTGGCCTTGAGGCAACAGAAACTCCCAGAGAGTATGCATTTTGTGACCATGCTATAAAAAATGATGGTCTGTTTATTGTTAAGGATGCATTAAATGATACACGTTTTAAAGATAACCCCTTGGCGACAGATTCGCCCCATGTGATTTTTTATGCAGGGGTTCCGCTTAAATTTGATGGCCATAATGTAGGAACGCTGTGTGTTGTTGATAATAAACCAAGAGACCTAACTGAGGATCAAAAACAGCAACTTCTTTTACTTTCTAAGCAATTAATTTCTTTTATAAACCTTAGACGTAAAGCGTTTGTTCAGAAAAAAATATCAAAAATGCTTTCTTCATTAAATGAATTTAAAATGTCGCCCTCACATGACTTGAGTGAAGATATAAAAAAGATGCTTAAGGCGGGAGTAGAATTGTATAATCTTGAATATGCGATTCAAAGTAAAATTGTTGGAAATGAGTATATTGTTGAAGCGGCTTTATCTCCTCAAGATGAATTAGCGATTGGATCAGTATTTGAACTTGAACAAACCTATTGTGCTGCTGTTGTCCAAAAACAAGAGACCGTTACTTATAAAGAGGTTCGGCTTGAGGAGTCTTTACAGGGACATCCTGTTTATATCAATATGCAATTAGAGTCTTATATAAGTACTCCCATTTGGTTAGATGGCCAACTTTATGGAACTTTAAATTTTTCTTCAAAAAATGTGAAAAAAACAGGTTTTACTGAAGATGAGGTTATGTTTATTGAAATTATGGCAGACCTCATAAGTAAAAAAATTAAGTATAATGAAAAACAAATGCTTTTGTCGTATGTTTATGAAGTTATCAATGAGTCACCAGACCTTATTGCTATTGGTGATATAAAGTCCAAGCAAACATTATATTCAAACAAAGCCTTTGAGAAAATGTTAGGTAAAAAACCAAGTTATTTTCAAATGGATGAATTCTTTACAGCTGAATCAAGAAGAAAAATACAAGAAGAAGGAATTCCTTTTGTAGGAGAGGGAAAAATTTGGAAAGAAGAGGTAGAGTTTATTGATTATAAGCAAAGGATTATTCCTATGCAGCAAACTTTGGTTGGGCATAAGGATGAAAGGGGTCAACTTGTTTATTTGTCAGTCATTCTTCAAGATTTAACGAAACAAAAAGAAATAGAGAAAAATCATAAAAGAGCAAAGGAAGCAGCTTTGATGGCTTCTAAAATGAAAACAGAGTTTCTTGCAAATATGTCCCATGAAATTAGGACCCCTATGAATGGAGTGCTAGGTTTACTTACATTACTTAAGGATACATCTTTAGATAGTGACCAACTAAAGCTTATTAAAACTATAGAATCCTGTGGCGAAAGTCTTTTATCCTTACTCAATGATGTTTTAGATTTAAGCAAAATTGAATCCCAAAAATTAAAACTAGATATTACAGAGTTTGACTTAAAGCAGATTATATCAGATGTGACTGAATTGTTTTCTTTTAGGGCCATTGAAAAAAATATAACTTTAAAAGTGGAGCTCGATAAGGATTTAAGTCGTCGCTATAGAGGTGATCCAACCAGAATTAAACAAATTCTTACTAATTTTATTTCTAATGCTTTAAAATTTACTTACTCTGGTGAAATTGTGGTCAAAGTTTTAAAACATAAATCTAAGTTAAAGAAGTCTATTATTGATATCTCAGTTCAAGATAGTGGAGTCGGCATTAGCAAGGAAAATCAAAAAAAGATTTTTCAAGCCTTTACTCAGGCAGATACTAGTGTGACGCGAAACTTTGGAGGTACTGGACTTGGATTATCTATTAGTAAAAAATTAGCTACTTTAATGCATGGAGAGATTCTTTTGGAAAGTACCGAAGGAATGGGTTCAACTTTTACCTTTCGAGTTCCCTTAAAAGAGTCTCATACACAATCTTTAGAAAATAATAATTTAGACTTAGTTATTGATAAAGAGTTTGCTAAGAATAATCCTCAAAAAATATTGATTGTAGAAGATAATCTGTTGAATCAGAAATTAGCAAAAAAGTTTTTAGCGAAGTTAGGCTATGAAGCTGATTTAGCCAATAGTGGAGTCGAGGCGTTAGAGATGACTCGTAAAACTGATTACACAGTTATTTTTATGGATATGCAAATGCCCCATATGGATGGTCTTGAGACGACAAAAAGAATTAAAGAAGAAATACAGTCTGAGGCAAAAATTATTGCAATGACTGCAAATGTTTACGAGGAGAATAAGCAGAAATGCTTTAAGGCAGGTATGGTTGGATTTGTGACCAAACCATTTAAACCCAAAGACTTTGCTGAGGCCCTTTTATCTGTCGAAGAGCTAGGTCCTAAGAAAGATATAGCTTAATTTTCACTGTCATCTTCAAGATTATGATACACTTGTACAACATCTTCATCATCTTCTAATAAATCAATAAGCTTTTCAACCTGAGTAAGGACTTCAGGATCTAGTTCATTTAAAGATTTAAAAGTGGTCGGGATACGTTGTAAGCTTGCTTCTTCAGGAGTGATATTCATTTCTTGCAATTTATTTTGAATGGAGCCAAAGACTTCCATGGGCCCAATAACTTCAAACATATTGTCTTCTAATTCAATATCTTCGGCTCCAGCGTCTATCATTTCAAGAGTAAAATCATCTTCGTCTAAATCATTTTGGGCAATCGTAAAGACAGCCTTTCTATCAAAGATAAATTGGAGAGCACCATCTTTGCCAAGTGAGCCTCCACATTTATTAAAATAGCTTCTAACATTGGCAACTGTTCTGGTGACGTTGTTGGTCGATGTTTCTACAAAAATAGCCACACCGTTTGGCCCATATCCTTCATAAGTTACATCTTGGTAACCTTCTGAGTCGCCACCTAGTCCTCTTTTTATAGCACGGTCAATATTGTCCTTAGGTACATTAAATTTCTTACACCTTTCTAGAGCAATTTTGAGTAAGAAGTTTGTTTCTGGGTCTCCACCACCACTTTTAACAGCACCGGCTACATCGTGTAATGCTTTGGTAAAAATTTGGCTTTTTGCCTTATCCGCAGCACCCTTTTTTGCTGCAATTTTTGCAGATTTTCGTCCCATTTTTTATTCCTTATTTTGTATGTCAAAAATTTATCAAAAAAATATCAAAAAAGCTTTTTGCTTTGTGTAAGAGAAAAACTAACTTAAATCAGCTTTTTCTCTAGGTTATCTTATAGGCAAGACGGTATAAATGAGAGACTTTACTTGCCTAATAAGCAAGGAGAGAGTTTGAAGCCATTATATCTATTTATTTGTTTTATCATTTCTTTCTCAGCAGCAGCGCTTAATCAAGAGCATAAAGAACAGATGTTACAAGACTTTTTTAGCAATCCTAATACCTTTTATCATCAAGGAGTTGAAAAAGAAAAACCACTAAGACGTGGACATTTTAGTATTGAAAAAATGCTTTTGAAGCATCATTTCTCTACGAAATCGCGTCCCAGTTATAATGATCAGGTAGAAGATTTATTGCCAAGGGCAATTATAGAAAAGAATCTTCTTAAAATTGATCAATTAGGATTGACACAAGGAGAAGTGGAAAGAAAGCCTTGGTCAGATGATTATTGGCCTATTTATAGGGGGATTTTAGGGGCAAGATATTCAGATGATGATTTTTATTATTTAGAAGGTTGGAAGGAGAGTTTTGATTATATTAAAGCAAATCCGGCCAAAGACATTTTTAAACAGGAAACATCCCATCATCTTTTATCTCCTTCTGAAAAATATGATTTACTTTTAGGGAAAAAAAACTTCTCACTTACAAAAAATATGTGGGAACAGGGAAGTAGGTATTATTATAGCTCCCCAGATGGAATTGTTGCCGCTTGGATGGGGATTTGCCATGGCTGGGCAGCAGCAAGTTATATGGTCAAAAGGCCTCTGCATGCCATAAAAGTCTTAAGCTTTGATCAAAAAACGGAAATCCTGTTTTATCCTTCAGATATTAAGGCCCTTGCTTCATTATTATGGGCTTCTACTTCTTATCCTAGTCATTTTATTAGTTCTCGCTGTCGACAGACTGAGCCTGCTGAAAATAGAGAGGGAAGGACTATTCAAAAGGAGTGTTTAGATACGAATGCAGCAACATTTCATTTAAGTTTGGTAAATGGGATTGGATTAATGAAAAAAAGTTTTGTGATGGACTCTAGTTATGATTATGAGGTATGGAATCAGCCGATTGTTTCTTATAAGTATGAGTATTTTAACCCACGTACTAAAAAAGTTTCCATGAATTTGGAAGACTCTCTTATTTTAAGTCAAAATTTTGAATCAGACCCTTTTTCCCAATATAGAGCGTTTGAGACCAGATATATCGTGGGTGTTTCGGTTGAAGTGAGTTATACCGTTGAAACCTCTCCAACTCAGAATCTATATGATTCAGAACTTATGGATGAAATGAATACTGTGCATTATTTGTATGATTTAGAGCTCGATCAAGAAAAAAATATTATTGGTGGAGAGTGGTACCATAAAATGCATCCCGATTTCTTGTGGACACCTGCTTATAATACACGGGCCAAGACTCAGATGGATTATTATCTCTTATCCCGAGATAAGTGGGATGGGAAAAAAGCTTTGCCTACAGATATAAAAAAAATGGCGCAGAAGATGGCAAAACAAGGGAAACCTCTAGCGTATATAATTGAAAGCTTAATTGAGATATCTCAAAAGGAAATGAATTAATGAAACTTCGAATTCTTTTTATACTTGTTTTAATGTTATTATTTATTGGTGGAGCAAAGGCAGAAAAAACGGTATTTGACTATCCCATTGATAATGTTTTTGTCGTTCCCCAAGGATATGATACAAATGATAATGTTGAGGTTACAATCCATACTCAATTACCAAATGCTTGCTTTAAACCACTGCCTTTTGCACTTGAGAAAAAAGAACAAAATAAATTTTACCTAAACTTTAAAGTTAAGCGCAAAGAACTTAGTGTATGTAAAGACTTTCTTCCTAGTTCTTTTTCAAGTCCTATCTATTACACAAAAACTCTAAGCTTAGGGCAGCTTTCACAAGGAAAGTATCAAATTTTTTATGATGATGACTCTCAGAAAGTTCAAAAAAGTTTTTTTATTAAAAATGCCAACCGTGATGAAATAGATGATATTTTGTATGCACCTGTAACTCATGTTTTTATCCAAGATCTTATCTATACTACTGCAGATGCAAATGTCATTTTAACTGGTATTCTGGCAAGTAATTGTGTTCGCTTTGTTAGCGACGAGTTTGAAGTTAATAGGCAGGGAGATATTTTTGTTATCACCACCAAACTTGAAAAAAAACCTGGAGAGGTTTGTAGAGAAAATTTGAGACCTTTGCAGGGCTTTGTTTCTTTAGGGCCGATTAAGAACGCTGGAACTTATCTCGTCCATGTGAGAAGCCAAAGTGGCTTGTCTGTAAATAAAGTTTTTAAAGTGATAGAAAAAAAACTAGACCAACGGGGTTTTTAAAAGGTATTTTTTAAATTTATTCATGATCAATTTGTGAATAACCGCTTGAGTATATTTATAG
Organism: Halobacteriovoraceae bacterium; assembly: GCA_002706205.1. Classification (GTDB taxonomy): domain Bacteria; phylum Bdellovibrionota; class Bacteriovoracia; order Bacteriovoracales; family Bacteriovoracaceae. The sequence goes on along the minus strand of PAKC01000001.1, from coordinate 24,163 downwards.
ATGAACCAGGGAAGTGATGGCTTAAAGTCTATTAGAGAGATTAAAAAGACTTGATTTTGTTCGATATAACGAAACTCGATTCTTCCATTAAATGTTTTTTTAGCTGCTAAAAATCCTCCGGTAATATAATAAACAGATCTGTCTATTGTTGTTCTTTCTTGATTCTTTTTAAGTTGTAGAATTTTTATACCACAAAAAACTAATGAGAAATTTTCTTTGTCTTTTTTGTGAATATTTAGAAAGAAAAGGGTGCGTTCTAGCCAGCTAAAATAATGATCACCTAAGCTTTGAGCCGTAATCATATTCTTTGTTCGAAAACGAGCAATAAAAGGTAGCAGTTTCCATCCAGTGAAGATTAATAACAGAGTTATAGTTAATGAGAATACGCATCCAGCTACCTGATTCTTTGGTTATTCCACTTCTGAGAGAATTTTCAAAAACTTTATATGTGTAGTTGGGAAGAATTAATTGAGTTTGAGGGCAAGCAATCATATTATGCTTTAATGAGTCTATGAGGGGAGAGACCAGTTTGTAAGAAGTTCCTGAAACCTTGGCCACCCATAGCTTAGAAAAACGTGGTGAAAATAAGGGAACATTTAAAAAGTATCTTTTTTGTTGGAGAACTTTTGCTGTTAATTTAAGCATCTGTTGGTAAGTAATAATATTGGGGCCAGCTATATCATAGGAGGAACGTTTGAGTTGCTGATAATTTTTTATGACATAGTTTAAACTGTTTAAGACATCTTCAATATCTATGGGTTGAGACTTTTTGAGTGTCCATTTTGGACAGATTAAAAGAGGAAGCCTTTTGATGAGCCTTTCTAGAATCTTAAAGCTACTTCCATTTTTCCCAATAATAAGACCCGCTCGTAAAGTTGTTACTGAATTTGAATATTGAGCCAATGTTTTTTCGACCTCTAATCTGCTTCGAAGGTGCTCAGATAAGTTTTTTTCATTAGGAATAAGTCCACTTAAGTAGATGATTTTTTTTATTTTATTTGTTTTGGCTGCACGAGAAAAATTATCTGCAAGCAGCAAATCAAAATCGGCAAAACTTCCTTCCGATAATGTACTTGTCGGTGCCATAGAATGGATGAGATAAATGAGAATATCCACATCTTTAGTTGCTTGTTCTACGTCAAGTAATGAAAAACCATTACACCTTTTCCAAATAATATTTTTCTTTTTGGCACCATCCATTTGAGGAGAAATTTTACGACTTAGGGCAATCACTTCAATTTCTGGATCATCTTCTAGTTTCTTTAAAAGATTTTCTCCAATAAAGCCGGTTGCACCTGTTAAGCAAACTTTAAGCATGATACCTCTTAATTGATTTTAAGATATTCTAACATGAAATCTTACTGAAAGAGTTGTTGTCTAGATTCTGTATAGATTTTATTGCAAAAGAATTGACAGAAGTAGGCTATACTCAATTTATGACTCAAATTTATCCTATTATTAAATTTATTTTACTACAGTCATTATGGTTTATTTTAGTGCTATATGGTAATAATTTGGGCAGCTTGAGCTTCGTTGTAGGCCTTTTATGTTATATTTTGAACTTTTATTGGATAAGAAAAGTCATCAGTCTAGGTCATTATCTTTTTTGTGCTTTTAGTTTTTTACTTTATGGATTTATTCAAGACTTTGGAGCTTCAAAGTTAGAACTTATTGATTATAGTACGAGTTATCCTCCATCTTGGTTAGGAGCACTCTTTTTAGTTTTTCTTTGTTATTATGGCGATATTTTTGATTATTTATCTAGACTCTCATTACCAGTTCAGGCGCTATTGGGTTTTTGGGGGGGAGGTTTCGCTTATTATTCTGGTGCTCAACTTGCTGAGCTAACTATTCTTTCGCCGTTATACTATCTCTATATTGCTTTGGGGTGGTCGGTTTTTTTTCCTTTAAGTCTACGTATATTCTATAAGGGTTTGGGCTTTCATCTTTTATTAGATGCGAGTATTTATTATAGTTTTGATCGACGTGGTTTTTTGCGTCATAAAAAAAAGTTTCCCCCAGAATTGCTGGAATTTAATTCAAATTCTTATTGTTTAATTACAGGGGGTAGCTCTGGTATTGGTAAGGCCCTAGGAGAGAGTTTGAAAGGGAAACTTGGAGTTATTATTACTGGCCGAAATGAAACGAAAGGCTTTAGGGCNGCAAAAGAAATCAACGCTCAATTTAAAAAACTAGATATGGAAAATTGGCAAGAAATTGAGAGTTTTGTACAAAGACTCCCAGTTCTAGACTATTTAGTTCTTAACGCAGGCGCAATGCCTGATAAATTATTAAAGCATGATTCAGGAATTGAGTCTCAAATGGCCTCACAGCTATTTGGGCATTATTATCTTTTAAAATCTATAGTGTTACGTAATAAATTAGCAGCAAAGGCCCGTGTCATTTGGGTTACTTCAGGAGGGATGTATTTGGCCCCTTTAGACTTGAAGAAAGTTATGGCAGATAAGATTAAAAAATACGACAAAATGGCCACTTATGCTAATGTTAAACGGGCACAGGTTGATTTATTAGAATTTTTTGCCCAAGAGTTTTCAGACTATTCTGTTGTGGCCATGCACCCAGGTTGGGTTGACACTCCTGCTTTATCGGGAGCAATGGAAGATTTTTATAAATCTTTAGGCCAAAACTTAAGAACTCCCCAAGAAGGAGCAGATACAATTTATTGGTTAATGGGAAGCAAAAACTTACCTCAATCCGGAAAGCTTTATTTTGATCGCGCAAGAGTAAGAAAACATTATTTCCCTCATACTTTCCTATTTAATGACAAAGCCGAAAGTTTATATAAACTTTTACAAACTTATAAACCTAATCTTTAGTCTTTTTTGCTAAGAGATTTTGTTTAATTTCATCATCGATAGGCTTTTCACCTAACCAAGGAGAGAAGACGATTTTGGCCAATTTGGCATCTTCTTTTTTAGCTAAGAGTTTATTATTTTTATAAAAATTTACTACCTTATTATTTATTTTTTCTATTTTAAAGACGTCATTTTCTTTAAAGTCAGGGGTATTATTGTTAATCCAGTCTAATTGTTTTTTAAACTTTTTTGGGGAGGAAATATTGGGGGCGATACCCGCCTGCCAACCTTTAAGAGAATAGCTTTTAGCAACATCTGTTTGATAGGTTAAAATTAAAGCTTCTTTTTGAGCGTCTTCTTCTTTGGAGTATATATGATAATCAATTTTATAAATTGTAATTTTGAATATTGAAAATTTTAAAAGAGCAGATCCTTGTAAACTTTTTGAATTTTCGGCAGCACTTACTGATAGATTTGCACTTAATAAAGCTATGGCCAAAACCTTTAACATCTTTTGCTCCTTTATTTTACCTCTTATTTTACTATAAACTAAAATAGAGTTGATTAAAACCTTTTGTTGACCATTTGTTTATGATGTAGTATCACAAATACTAAACAAGGTTGTCTGAATTAATATGAAATATAATATTACAACAATTTCAAATATTTGCGGTGTTAAGGCACAAACAATACGTATGTGGGAGAAGCGGTATAATGTACTCAAACCGCTGAGAGATGAATCAGGACGTCGAATTTATTCTATAGAAGACCTTGAAAAAGTAAAACTGATTACAAGACTGATTGACTCTGGAGAGACAATTTCAGCAGTGGCCAATCTTAGTCTTACACAGTTGCAGTCAAGGTGTGAAAAGCTTTTTATGAATAAGGTCAAGGAAAACAAAGACTGTCGTTTAAGTGTAGAGCGTTTGCTTACCTCTCTTAAAAACTATGCTTTGGAAGATTTTGTAAGCGAATTACAACATCAACGGTTAACTTTAGGGGTGCGGGACTTTTTGTTTAGTCTCTGCCTTCCTTTTATGCAACAAATTGGAATTTTAGTTGAGGAAAATAAATACTCTGTATCCCAAGAGCATATTGCATCAACTCTGTTAAGAGAGCAGTTGACTCAGTATAAATTGCCTAACTCAGGCGCCAAAGAGCTAGAGTTCGCTTTGGCCACCCCTGAAGGAAATCTGCATGAATTGTCGCTGGTTATGGCCGATATTTTATGTCGTAGTTTTAGGGCCAGTACCCGTTATATGGGGGCTTCACACCCAGCAAAATGTTTGGGAGACGCTTTAAACGGCATTAAGCCTCCGCATCTCATTTTGGGTGTCTTAAGTTCTGATAAGTGGTGCTATGAGAAAGAAATTGCTCATTATTTAAAACAAATTGATGAAAGGTTAGATTTTCAGCTTATGGTATTTTTGGGAGGAGGGTTCCCCGTAAAATTACCTCAATTTAGAAAAATAAGAGACGTCGTTTTTTTAGAGAGCTTTGAAAAACTAGAAAAGCAATTGAGTTTAATATGTTCTTAGTTGTTTTAGGCGTTATAAGTTTATTTATAAGTACCTTTTTTATCGCATATAAAAAATCTGATATTTCAGTTATTGATTTGATTTGGGCCCCTGCCTGTTTTTTAGTGTATTTACTTTGCTTTGGACAAAATCTAGAAAAAATAGCAATGAGGGAAATCATACTTGGACTTTGTTTATTTGTTTGGAGCATTCGTCTGAGTAGTTATTTAACGATAAGACATAATCAGCAAAACTTTAATGATTTTCGTTATGCCCAAATAAGACAAAAATGGTTGAGCCATTTTTGGGCCAAAAGCTTTTTTTATATTTATATGTTTCAGGCCCTTGCTTGTTTGGTGATTAGTTCTCCATTTTATTTTTTGATGATAAACCAAAATAATCCTTTGTGGGGAACATGGTCTGATTATATGGGTCTGACATTATTTTTCATAGGCTTTATTTTTGAGTCTATTGCTGATTATCAAAAACATATGTTTAAGAAAACGTCTTTAAAAGGAGAAGTTTTCACAGAGGGAGTTTGGAGGTATTCAAGGCATCCAAATTATTTTGGAGAAGTCACTTTGTGGTGGGGACTTGGTTTCATATGCTATTCCGAGCTTAGTTTTATTCAGTCTTTTATCTCACCTGCCATTCTAACCATTTTAATTCTTTATTTTACTGGGATAAATCTTTTAGAAAATAAGTATCGTGATAATACTGAGTTTAAAAAATATAAGAAAAAGACGAGTCTCTTTTTCCCTTGGTTTCCTAAAAAGGAGGAACATTATGAACGGACATAATATTCAAGTTGTTTCAAAGTTAACTGGAATTAGTATTCATACATTAAGAGCGTGGGAGCGCAGATATTCTGTTGTAACACCAAAGAGACTTGCCAATGGGCGAAGAAGTTTTTCTAAAGCTGAGGTTGATAAGCTTAAACTTGTCTCGGAGTTAACTAAGTTAGGTTTTCCAATTAGTGAAGTAGCTTATCTTAAAGAGAGTGAATTAAAAAACAAAGTGGATGAGCTAAATTTTGATACAAAGAAGATCAACGCAGGGACAAAATATACTCAAGAGCAAATGCAACAAACAGTTGGCCACCTTATTTTAGCTTTAGAGGGTTATAAGCTAGATATCATTTCTCATGAGCTCTCTAAGCTTTCAAGGCAGACGAATGCGAGAAGCCTTGTCTTTGATGTTTTGATACCACTTTTGAAAAAAATTAGTGAAAAAGTGCACCTCGGAGAGTTAAGTATTGCACAAGAGCATGCTATTACCAGTCTTCTTCGTTTTCATTTAGGTCGTTTTATTTATCAGGATACAAAAGTTAATTTGAATCCTTCTAAAAAAATTGTTTTTGCAACCGTTGAGGGAGATCTTCATGAATTTGGTATTATTTTAGCAAGCATACTTGCAGCTTATTATAATATTAGTTTTTATATGTTAGGTCCTAATTTACCTGTGTTAAGTTTAGTTGAAGCCACTATGGCCTTAAATGCTGATACCGTTATTATTGGTACAACTGATTTTAAAGGGGGACCAACTGTGCAAGCTTTAAATGAATATTTTTCGACGCTAATTGAATCTTTACCACAAGAGAAACAAATTATAATCGGAGGAACTGGAAAATTTGATTATAACCTTTTTCAAAGCACTGCGCGTATGAGCTATATTTCAAAACTTGAAGAATTAGATGTTTTCTTTAGAAAAGCAAGCTCTCTGTCTAGTTAATATTAATTGTTCAGATTGAGCTGACAAAGAGTTTATGTTATTAAAGTTGAAAAGGAGAGTTGTATGAAGAAATTATTAATTTTGATAATAGCTACTAGTTTTTCTTTGACTGTAAAGGCCAAAAAACCTTTGGAAACAGTTGATTATGTTGATCTTAATCGTTATATGGGAAAATGGTACGCTCTTAAGTCTTTACCCCAAATTTTTACCATCGGCTGTAAATATCAAACTGCAGAGTATAAATTGCTTAGCAATCAAGAGGTATCGGTACTTAATACCTGCATAAGAAGTTTTGGGTCTTCTCAGGTTAAAGGTGTTGCGACAGTTGATAATGCACAAACCAATGCAGATCTTTCTGTTCAATTTAAACTTTTTGGGGGAATTTTTCGTCCCAAAGGAGATTATAAGATATTGGCTTTAGATGAAGACTACCAATATGTTTTAGTGGGGAGTGAAAATTTAAAGTCATTATGGTTGATGTCACGAGATAAAACCATGCCAGATGAAATTGTTAAAGAGTATATTCTCATCGCTAAAGAATTTGGTTTTAAAACAAATGAGTTAGTTGATTCTCATTTTTAATTATTCTATTATTTGAAAACTTTTTTTAGGGTATTTTGGCGAAAGGTGAAAATTTTTTGTACGTCTTTTGCGACAAAATGCCCTGCAAATAAATGGCCTATTTTACCTAAAGGAAGTTTGTAAGTTATATCATCAATAATTAAGGTTCCTTTACGATAGGGAACAAAAGAATGTTTATGCAGCCATTTTTTATAAGGTCCTTTTATTTGATTATCTATAAAAAATTTGTCTTGTTGAAAATCTAAAATTTCAGTTTTCCATTTTAGTGGGATGCCATGAAGTTTGAGCTTATAGTTAATAATTGTTCCCGTTTTGATTGAAGCTGTACTTTTGTTTAAAATTTTAAAGCCCAAAAAATCAGGAGTAATTGTTTCTAAATTAGAAGCCTCACTAAAAAAAGGAAAAACTTCTTGAGGAGGCTTATCTATCCATTGATAATAAGTTAAGTTTTTTTCACCTTTTTTATCTTTCTTAAGTAATTCACTTAGCGCCTGTTCTAGACTTGGATAGCTAAATTCATATCCATTGGCCATAAACTCCTTTGGTAAAACTTTTTGACTTGCAAGTAGCAGCTGAGACATTTCCCCTAGTGCTGTTTTTAAAAGAAGTTTAGGAGCAGGAAAAAACGTAGGACGTTTGAGTTGAGCACCTAAAGACTTAGTAAACTCATTATTTGTCATAGGAGAAGGGGAGACACAGTTAAAAAGATTTCCTTTGGGTTTATTTTGCATGAGGAAAAGAATTTGAGAGGTTAAGTCTTCTAAATGGATCCAAGACATATATTGGGTTCCAGCGCCTAATTTTCCAGCAATTCCAGCTTTAAAAGCCGGTAACATTTTTGCTAGAGCTCCACCTTTTTCTGAGAGAACTAAGCCTAAACGAAGAATATATTTTTGAGTTTGATTAAGTTTTGCAGTTAAGAGAGTGTTCTCCCAGTCTTGACAAACTGTGGCCAAGAAATCATCTCCTCCAGGGTCCTTTTCGGTAAGCTCTTTATCATTTTGTGATCCATAGAAGCCGATTGCCGAAGCATTGATAAATATTTTTGGAAAAATTTGATTTTTTTGAAGCTGTTTAACGAGAAGTTTTGTTCCTTGAATTCTTGAGTTATAAATCCTTTCTTTTTGCTCCTCACTCCAGCGGCGATTAGCAATGCCCTCTCCTGCAAGATTAATAATAACGTCGACATTTTCTAACGCCCTTGGGTCAATAAAGTTTTGATCAATATCCCATTTATAAACATTGAGAATATTTGTGAATTTAGCATTTTCTTTGTTGGGTGATCGAGTCAATATTGAGACTTGATAATCAGTTTGAGTAATGATTTTTTCTATCAGAGCACTTCCAACTAATCCTGTTGCACCAGTAATAAGAACTTTCATATGACTCCTGTCTAGGCTTATAATAGGTTTAATTATAGCATCATTCATGAAAGAATGTTATAGCTTAGGCCATACAAAAGATATACTTTAGGTTGAGATGAAAAAATTCGGTTTACATTGGTTTCGAAGGGATTTAAGGGTCGCTGGAAATCCTGCTTTACAGCGTCAGTTTTCTCTTTATGAGGGTAGAGTTGTATGTTTATTTTGCTTTGATAAGGAGTTTTTAAATCGCCCTGACTTTTCAATTAATAGATTTCAATTTTTTCTTGAGACCTTAGATGCACTTAAGCAAGAACTTAGACAAATTGGTTCTGATTTGTTGGTTTTGGATACAGGTCCCAAAGAAGCTTTTAAGCAATTATTTGATGGTCTCAAAAACTCTTCAACTCTTGAATGTTTAGATTTAATAAGTTTTTGTCGAGATTATGAACCTTTTGCTTGTCAACGTGATGATCAAATGACTACTTTTTTTGAAGATCATTCTTTGAGCGTTGAAACTTTTAGAGATCATCTCATTATAGAACCTGATGAGCTTACTAAAGATGATGGAGAAGGTTATAAAGTATATACTCCCTTTTCTAGAAAGTGGATGGAGTTAATAGAAAACGATCAGTTTCAATCTCGTATAAATTCTCAAGTGACATCCATTGAATACTATAAAAAGAAGAAATTTAATCGTAAGTTATTTCAACTTAGCTGGAATGATGTTCTGAAAAATAAATATTTTTTGGAAGATGTTTTAAAGCAGTACATTGAAGATAATTCTAAGTTTGTTGATATCCCCATACCTCCCGCCGGGAGTCTTCATGCATGGAAAAGTTTGGAGGAGTTTTGTTCAAAAATCCAAGCCTATGGCCAAAAGCGCGACTTTCCCGCTCAAGAGGCCACATCAAAGTTTTCACTATATTTAAAAAACGGCTCTCTTACTACAGCACAAATTTATTATTATTTAAAACTTAAAACTTATAAGAAAAAACAGTTATCACAAGATGTTTTTTTAAGTGAGATCATATGGAGAGAGTTTTATTATCATCTTTTGTGGCGTCATCCCAGAGTTGAACAAGAAGCTTTTTTAACTCAATATAAAGATTTAAAATGGGCTAATGATAAAGAAAAATTTCAAATTTGGTGTGAAGGTAAAACTGGTTTTCCTATTGTTGATGCTGGAATGAGGCAACTCAATCAAACGGGATGGATGCATAATCGTGTGAGAATGATTGTGGCATCGTTTCTAACTAAAGATCTTCTTATTGATTGGAAATGGGGAGAACAATATTTTATGGAAAAACTTCTCGATGGTGATGTTGCCGCGAATAACGGAGGATGGCAGTGGGCGGCAAGTACTGGCTGTGATGCTCAACCTTATTTTCGAATTTTTAATCCTTGGACACAAAGCAAACGTTTTGATCCAGAAGGCGTTTATATTAAGAAGTACCTTCCTCAATTGAAAGAATATCCTGCTAAAAGCTTACATAAACCTATATTAGATTGCGAGGCTTATCCTGCTCCGATTGTAGATCATAGCGCTCAACGAAATAAAGCCTTGGCCATGTATAAAATAAACAAAAAATAATTAGCTATAACTCTACTTGAAATTTTATCTAAGTTTAGGTAGATTTTCGCCGCTGGAGATATGTGAAATGAGTGAAAAAATTGATCCAAATGAAGTTCAAAAAGAGCTAGAGGATATAGTTAAGTCTAAATTTGGCGATAATGTCAAAATTGTAACTCAAAAGATGGACTTTGATCCTTTGAATCTAACTCAAGATAAACAAGAGTTTAAGTCAAAAGACAAAAAAATAGATCTTAGTTTTAATTTAAAGCCTAAAGATGTTTTCAATTATTTAGAAGAATATGTCATCGGGCAAGACGAGGCCAAAAAGACCCTCTCAATTGCTATTTGCGATCATTATAATCATATCAAAAAAATTGAAGAAAAAAGTTCTCATATTTCTCATTATTCAAAGCAAAATGTTTTAATGTTAGGCCCAACTGGTGTAGGAAAAACCTATTTGGTCAAAAAACTTGCAGAATTAGTAGGAGTTCCTTTTGTTAAAGCTGATGCAACAAAGTTTACAGAGGCAGGTTATGTAGGAGCAAATGTCGAAGATACGATTAGAGACCTCGTCACTCAAGCAGATGGACATATTGAACTTGCTCAGTACGGGATTGTTTATATTGATGAAGCTGATAAGTTAGCAGGGTCTCGCAAAGTAGCCGGTAAAGACGTAAGTGGTCGTGGTGTGCAAAATGGGATGTTAAAATTATTAGAAGAATCAGAAGTGGATGCTAAAAACCCTTTTGATATGATGGCACAAGTTAACTCTTTGATGATGGGTGGAGACGATAAGAAGAAACCAAAAACAATAAATACAAAAAATATTCTTTTTATTTTTAGTGGAGCTTTTTGGGGTCTAGAGGATATTGTCAAAAAACGACTCAATGTCTCTCGGATTGGACTGGGAACTTCTGAAAAGGCAATAAAGGCCGATAGAAATTTGTTTGCTGAGGTGACAACTAAAGATTTGATGGATTTTGGATTAGAAGCGGAACTTATAGGAAGACTTCCTGTACGGGTTCATCTTAATGACTTAAGCGAAGAGCACTTATATCATATATTAAAGGATTCTAAAGAAAGTATTATTCATCAATACCATGATGCCTTTGATTCATATGGAATTAAAATAAAATTTACTGATGAAGCTTTAAAAGAAATTGCTAAAAAAGCTTATTTGGAAAAGACAGGGGCAAGGTCTTTGATGACTATTATTGAAAAGTTTATCAGAGAGTTTAAATTTGAACTTCCTAGTATGGAATTAGCTTATTTAGTCATTGATAAAGAACTGGTTCAAAATCCAAAGCAAGTGCTTGCAAAATTAAAAAAACAATTTTCTCATTAAGTAAAAGGGCCTTTTGGCCCTTTTTATACTTTTAAAGCATTGCTTCTGCTGATGAAGTAACACCTGTGCTTGAATTAGATCTAAACTCTCTGTGAGAGGGAAGTTTACCAAGTTCACCATCATATTGAGCTGCTTCGTATCTTCCAACATGTGTCGGATAAAAGTAAGTTTCTGCTTGTCTGTCTTTTTCATATCCTTTCATTCCACCTACGACTGCTCCAAGTAAAGCTCCACCTACTGTATAATGTGTTCTGTTGCCGTCTACTAAGTAGCCTAGACCATTTCCAACTAAGCCTCCAATAATACCACCACCTAAAGTGCCGATTAATGTATTGTTTTGATCGTCACCCATTGTAGGTCTAGAGTAATAGACTTGGTTATTATAGCGGATATTGGGGCTGACGTGTGAGTAGTAGGGTCTATAAGGACGTCTTTGAGGAAAGCATCCTCCAATTGTTGTTCCTGTTGAAAAATTTCCATTAAACTTTGGACCCCATTGAACCTGAGCTTGTGTCGTTCTAGGAAAAGTTGTAGGTGTTTTATAAATCGGCGTACCATAAGATTGAGATGGTAGTCCGTTATTATTTCCACAAACCCCTACTGCCTGGCAATTGATTTGGCTTGCAGATACTGAAAGACTGGCAAACCCAAGACTCAGTGTAAACACTCCATAAATAATCTGTTTTAAAGTACTCATATTATTCTCCTCATTAGTTATCTTTCTCATCTTAAATTTTATCTAAATTTCAGAAGGAAATTGAGTTATTGAGTATTCTTTACAGAGGGGTGTATAGAATTTAGACAATTCTGTCCTATTCTTATTTCCAAGCGAAAATGTCCTACTTAACGCATTAATATTATTATTTAAAAGTATTAAAATAATGGCTGAGTTTTAGGTATTTATGCCATAATTGTCTAATCTGTTTGTCTTTAGTAATCTATGGTGAAATAGACAAAAGGTTAATATATGCAAATTTTAGAGGACTTATTAGCAAGATCTCAACATCAATGTGAATTATGTGCAAGTGATCAGGGATTGAAAAGTTTTAATGTTCCCCCTCATGACGAAGAGAGCTTAGAACATTCTCTTGTCCTGTGTGAACTGTGTATGGAGGGAGTTACGGCGGATACGGTAGAGAATGTTAATCATTGGCGTTGTTTAAACGAAGCGATATGGAGTGAACATGCACCGGTGCAAGTGATGGCCTGGCTGCAATTAAAAAAACTGGATAAAGAGAGTTGGGCCCAAGACTTACTTAGTCAAATGTATCTAAATGATGTGGCCCAATCATGGATAGAAAATTTAGAAAATAGTGAAAGTAAATCACAACCTAAGGATAGTAATGGGACAGTATTAAATGAGGGCGATTCTGTTACTTTGATTAAAGATCTTGATGTCAAAGGTGCGAATTTTACTGCTAAACGAGGAACTGTTGTTAGAAATATTCGTCTTACAGATGACCCTAAGTTTATTGAAGGGAAAGTCAATGGAACTCAAATTGTTTTAGTCGCGGCTTATTTAAAAAGAGCTTAGAAAAAGTGCAGCTATTTTATCCTCAAGAATATAGGTTTATTTTAAAATGGTTGGTTTATTGGCTGAGTGTAATGGGGGGATATGCTTTTATCTTAAAACCCCTTGGCTTTACTTATTATAATAAATGGTTCGGAGTTTTTTCGTATTTTATTTTTTTTTCATATATAGGAATAGTTTTTTTTTGGCGACCACAAGAAAAATTTAACTTTAAAAAAAATCTTATAAATTACTTTGTGATTATTTTATTTTATATGTTGAGTTCATTGAGTCTTAACTTTTTTTTTCCTCTAAGCTCAAATGTCATATTTCATATTAAAAAACTAGGTATTCTTTTTCCTTATCTAACTTTTGGGACTTTATTGTCGAAATTGGCAGATGTTTTTTTTCAGCAAGTTCTTATTATTGGAATGGTTTATCGTTTATCCTTTTTAAGGAAACAAGTAAAAGTCGTCATGTTAGCGTTTTGTTTGATTTTTTTTATCCTTCATTTGCCTTTGTTCTTCCTGTTTGGAATTGAAGCTTTTATTTTTATTTTACCCTCTCTTTTTGCTGGCGGTTTTTTTGCTTGGGTTCTTTTAAAATTTAAATACGGTATAAGCTATAGCTTGGCAGTGCATTTGAGCTTTTATTGTATCGCTGCTTATGGTTTTAGATTGTATTATAATGGTTAAACTGACCTCCAAGGCTTAGTATAGAGAAAGCTTAAACAGGATGATGATTCTGTTCGTTATGTTGTCAGTTTTTATTCTTTTTTGTGCCTAGTGTTGTTATGTTTTCGTGAAAGATTTCTATTTATCATTTTGGCCAGATAAGCTATGCTAGGGGCACATAAAATTTAACATTATTATTAACCGATTATAACATTAGGAAAAACTATGTCTAAGTCCAAAATTATTTATACTAAAACTGATGAAGCTCCTGCTCTGGCAACTTATTCTTTTTTGCCTATTGTCAAAGCTTTTACGAAAACAGCCGATATTGATGTTGAGTTGAGAGATATCTCATTGGCTGGAAGAATTTTAGCAAACTTTCCGGATAAGCTTAAACCTGAACAAAAGGTGGCAGATGCTTTATCTGAGTTGGGGGAATTGGCCAAAACACCTGAAGCCAATATTATAAAACTTCCTAATATTTCAGCTTCTGTGCCTCAGCTTAAGGCTGCTATCGCTGAACTACAGTCTCAAGGTTATGACATACCTGATTATCCTGAAGTACCTAGTAATACTCAAGAGGAAGAAGTTAAGAAGAAATACGCTAAAGTTTTAGGTTCGGCTGTAAACCCTGTATTACGTGAAGGAAATTCTGATCGAAGAGTTGCAGCGCCAGTTAAGCAATATGCGAAAGACAACCCTCATTCGATGGGAGATTGGAGTTCAGACTCTAAAACTCATGTCGCTTCGATGGATAAAAATGATTTTTATGGCTCTGAAAAGTCATATATTGTCCCTAAGGCCACTGATGTTAAAATTGAGTTTGTGGGACAAGACGGTGCAAGCTTGACTTTAAAAGAATCAACTCCCTTGGAAGCAGCAGAAGTGATCGATACTGCTGTTATGAATATTAAAAATTTGAGAGAATTTTTTGCCAAAGAGATTGATGCAGCTCAATCAGAAGGGCTTCTTTTTTCACTGCATATGAAAGCGACTATGATGAAGGTCTCTGATCCTTATATTTTCGGTCAATGTGTTGAAGTTTTCTTTAAAGATGTTTTTGATAAGTATGCGCAAGAGTTTAAAGAATTAGGTATTAATACAAATAATGGTCTTGGTGATGTTTATGCTAAAATTCAAGGACATCCTAAGGAGACCGAAATTATAGCAGCTCTAAATGATGTGTATAAGAAGAGACCAAGCCTGGCCATGGTAGATTCTGATAATGGAATTACAAATCTTCATGTCCCAAGTGATGTCATAATTGATGCATCAATGCCTGCTATGATTAGAAATTCGGGAAAAATGTGGAATAGTGCAGGAAAAACTCAAGACACAAAAGCGGTTATTCCTGACAGATCTTACGCTGGTGTTTATCAAGCGACAATTGATTTTTGTAAAAAGAACGGCGCTTTTGATGTGAAGACTATGGGAAATGTTTCTAATGTTGGTCTCATGGCAAAAAAAGCAGAAGAATATGGTTCTCATGATAAAACCTTTAAGGCCCCTGGAGTAGGTGTGATTAAGGTTGTTGATAAAAACTCTGGTGAGTCTTTGCTGGAGCAATCAGTTGAAACTGGTGATATTTTTAGAATGTGTCAAACAAAAGATGAACCAATTCGTGATTGGGTAAAACTTGGTGTTAAGAGAGCAAGAATGACTGGTAATGCTGCAGTCTTTTGGCTAGATAAAAATAGAGCGCATGATGCAAGTTTAATCACAAAACTTGAAACTTATTTAAAAGATCTCGATACAAATGGTTTAGAAATAAAAGTTTTAGCACCTGTTGAGGCATGCCAGTATACTCTTGAAAGAGTTAAGGCAGGTAAAGATACCATTTCTGTAACCGGAAATGTTCTTAGAGATTATTTAACAGACCTATTTCCTATTTTAGAATTGGGAACTTCAGCTAAAATGCTTTCTATTGTTCCTTTGTTAAAAGGAGGTGGACTATTTGAAACAGGAGCCGGTGGATCTGCACCTAAACATGTTCAACAATTTACCGCTGAAAACCATTTAAGATGGGATTCTCTCGGGGAATTTTTGGCCTTAGCTGTTTCTTTGGAAGATCTTGCGGAAAAGCATAATAACTCTAAGGCCAAGGTTTTAGCCGACGCCTTAGATAAAGCAAATGGCAAATTTTTAAAACAGGATAAGTCTCCTTCACGTAAAGTAGGAGAGTTAGATAATAGAGGTAGCCATTTTTATCTGGCCATGTATTGGGCCGAAGCTCTGGCCACTCAAGAGGAAGATTTAAAACTCAAAGAGGTTTTTACAAAAGTTGCATCAGAGCTGGAAGCGAATGAATCAACTATTGTAGATCAGCTTAATAAAGTCCAAGGAAAGCCAGTTGAGATGAAGGGATACTATCATCCTGATGAAACTGTTGTTGCTGCGGCTATGCGACCTAGTCAAGTATTTAATCAAGCAATTGATAGTCTTTAGGAAAAGAACTAACTTGTTGTAAATATTAAATATATTTTGTAAATAATATATTCAAAATGACCGATAAAGAACGTATGAAACTTTCTTTATTGGTCATTTTTTTATTTTTTAGCTTTAATAGTTTTTCAGAATGTGAATGTATCGCAATATCAGATAATCGAGAGCTTCTTCGTCAACAAGCTCAAACAGCTAGTGAGTGTAAAAATATTTTAATTGCTGATTATTTAAAAATGTTTGAAAGCAATAAAATATGTCAAAACAAAGAAAAAGAATATTCTTATAAATGGAGTTGTCATTCTGCTCCTGCTATAAAAAATTTTCAAGACCAAAAAGTGACCTGTGAAGACTTGAAAAAAGAGATTGAAAATTTTTCAGCGGTTGAAAGGACTCTTGGAGTTATTATGGCAGTTGACGAATTACATGAGCAGATAAATGTGCTTGCAGGATCTAAAAGTGCATATGATTCTCCATGCCAAAGACAAAATGAAAATAATATATTAAGTGAGTTTATTGAGGAAGATTCTGTAGTAAGTCTTGAGATAAAACTTCAAGACCAAAACAGCTTAGAGGAAGCTTTAAAAAAGTTGATGCCCGAAACAGGAAAAATTCCAGGAGATGTTTTAGATCAAATCGAGCATGGAAGTTTTAGCTTCTCCTTGTTAAATGATAATAATTGGCTTGATTATGAGAATGGAGGTAGTGGTGATGATATTGGAAAAACTCATGGGCTGAAGTTTACTTTTGTCAAAGCTATAGATGGAATAGGTTATAACTTAAGAATTGAATACCAATCAGAACTAAATACAAACTTCTTAGATCCTATCAATAAGAATTTCTGGCTTGATAATGATGGAAATTATCATGTCGATCAATATTTTATTGAAGAAAATATTTTTAAATTTTTACTAGAAAAAGAAAAGAGTGGGGATGCTTTTTATTGGAATTTCGGAGGAGGAGTTCAACAACTCAATAAAGAGGATGGCGAGGGAACGTTAGGGATCTTATCTGCCTTAGGCTCCCAAGCAAGATTTCATGAACAAATGGTACGGTTAAAGCCTGGGTCTGCTAGACTTTATAATAATTTAGGACAACTGGGCTCGCAGCAGGGCGTATTTTTAGAAGCGGGAGTAGGTAAAAGGTCTTCATTATATCAAGATCAAAAAAATCGAGTGTATGTTGAAAACTATGTTGAAGCTCGTTATTCTCCTGAGGTCACAGGAGCTAGTTATTTAGGGACTGAGGCAGGAGTTTATTATGCAAGAGCTCTCACTCAAAACTCAGCTGTTAGGTTAGGCTTAGGATATCAAGGAAGTGCTTATGAGGATGGTTCATCTCAAAAAGGAAGATTTATTCTTGTTGAAATTGGAGGTAAGTCTTATAAAGTTTCTTTTAGATATGAACAAACATATGAGTCAGCAGACTATCTTAATGCCTTACCAGAAGATTTTGCTGACAAGTTGGGACAAAAAAGTGTAAGTACATCAACAGGAACGCTTGATAGAGATAAGTATAAAGCACTCGATGAAGGAATTTGGAGACTTCAAATAACAAAGAATTTTTGATGGAAGATCTAAAAATAAAAATTTTTAATGATATTGGTGAAAGTAAAGCTGTTGAGTCTCTTTTGGCCAAAAGCTTTGTTGAACATCGGCGATTAAACTCAACTGATCTGGCCCAAGCGCAGGTTGAATTTCGTCATATTTTTTTTCTTAATGGGTTAAAAGAAGTTGTTAATCATATCCCTAAAAAAGAAAAAATACCCAAAATAATAAATCTTATTCTATTGACCTTTGCTAGTGTGGATTTCGTTCTAGATGAAAAAGAAGCTTTTGTTCTTTATCATCTAAGAGATTTAGGAAAATTTAGACTTAAAGATGAAAAACTATTTCACAAACTAGAAGAAAGTATGCATTTACATCCAGAGTATAAGCTTGAGCTTACAGAGCTTAGAAATATCCTTAAGGAGCTTAAGAATATCAAGCTTCTTAATTATCGTAGAGGTACGACAACCATAAATACTAGTGTCATGGTTTCATAAAAAGTTGTTTGACATATCAAACAAGCTTTCTTAGACTCACGCAAGAACTAAGTTAAGGAGTTTGTGTGAAGTTTCTAGTCGTGAGTTTGATCTTAATGGGCCAACAAGTTTTTGCTTTTGTTGAACATCTACAACCTCGTATTGTCGCGAGAGCATCCTTAGCAGACGGATACCAATTACCAAGTTCTACTTTATTTACAAATGCAACCCCTAGTCTTAATGATCAAGGACATATGGCCATGGGGCTTAGTCTTATCGATGGAGTGGAAATATCAGGGGTTTGGACTTATGGCCATGGTGGTAAAACAATTCCTTATTTTCGTAAGAATGATGCATATAAGATAGGCCAAATCTATCTTGATCAACAAGGTGGCTTTTGTTTTAGTGTTGAAAATGAAACTCAGTTAGTAAGTTTTGTGCAGGCTAAGCTAACTAAAACAGGCTATCAGTTTAAAGAATTATTGGATGATGAAAACTTATGGAATTATGCTGGTTTTAAAAATATAATCTGTAAGAATGATAAAGTTTTCTTTAAGGCCAAAGATTTTAGAAATCAATATGGGTTATTTGTATACGACTTTAAAACTGTCAAAAATATTGACTTAGAAAACAACCGTAGACAAAATAAACCAAAATCATATCTGTTTAGTATGGCAGTATCTGATCAGGGATATTTGGCGTATAAGGCAAGATTGGGAGAGCGAGGGGAGGTTGGGGAAAGCCGCCCTGATGTCATTATTCTTGCGAATGAAGTCTCAAAAAACATCGTTGCTTATGACAAAAACTATCAACAGAACTCACCATGGATAACGTTAAGAAACTCTGTCTCAGTGAATGATTTACAAGAAGTTGCATTTGTGGCTCAACATGAAAATGGGAAACATTCATTAGTTGTGTCAGATGGAAAGAAAACTAGAGTTTATGCAACAGAGGGGAAAGAAGTACAGGAAATATCTTACTTTTCTCCAAGCATTAATAATAAGTCTCATGTTGCTTTTAGGGGAATTAATAAGTTTGGAAAACACGCAGTTTTTATGGCCGATGGAAAAAGTGTTAAAGAAGTTATTACTCAAAACCAAGTGATTCACTCTGACAAGGAGGAGGCTTTCAAAATTTTTTATGGGCCTCATGTTCCTTTTGGGGGAAGTATAAGCTTAAATAACAAAGATGAAATTCTTTTAAACTCTGGGCTTAGTGATCTTAGTGGAAAAAAAGACCGAGGTAAGGCGGTTATTTTTATCCCATCAAAATAATTTTCGAATTAAATCACATTTTAAGTTAAAATTAGGATGTAAAGTCATTTTTGTTGGATTGTATAAGGAGAAGGAATGGACTCTACTCTTATTCAGACGTTGTTTAACTTTATTATGAATAATATCTTCCCCATTATTTATGGGTTTGCTGTTGTTGAAATTTATTTGGTTGTAAATATATTTCTGATGATGCGTAAACATGAAATGGTTCTTTTAGATGTTTCTGATAATTTAGTAAAAGGTTTTCAAGATGCTCCTGATAGAGACTCGACGCAAAGTGCACATGAAAAAATAGAAGCATCACTTGAGTTTATAAGTAATAAGATTGCAGCAGATAATTCCTTTAAAGATGATTTTATAAAAAATGCAAAGAAAATTTCTCAAAGACCAATTTATAGCCGTCATTATAAGATAGAAATGTTTGCTAGTATTATGTCTACTCTTGTGCAAGTCTTTCCTTTATTAGGTATTTTGGGAACAATATTGGCCATTGCTCAGACAGCATTTCAAAGTGGTGGTTCTGTTGATGTTTCATCCTTATCTAATGCTTTTGTTTTGGCCATGGATACAACTATCTTAGGAATAAGTTTTTCAATCCTTTTTATGGTGATTGAAAGTACATTTCAACCTAGAATTGAGCGAGTCATTAATGAAAGTTCTGACTATAGACATATTATTTCTAAAATTAATTTATCTGGTGAATAAGTTATGCGTCCAGTGAGAGTTTATAAGAAATCAAAAAAAACAACAGTACAACTAACTTCATTGTTAGATTTACTTTTTGTTATGATTTTTGTCTCTCTCATTCAGCAAAAGGATATACCTACTGAGAGCAAACAAAAGACGGAACCTAAAAAAGCACCTGAAGTTGTAGAAGAAATAAAAACACCAAAACCTAAAACACAAGTTGTAGAACAAATAAAAGAGAAGCCAAAAATAGAAAAACGTAAGTATTCTATATCTGCTATTTTTCATTTTCATCCTACGGCAGCAAACCCAAAACTTCCTTCTGGGACTTATATGATGCAAGGAAGCTTTGATGAAAAGACAAGAGAGCTGCACTTAGGTGGTGTGAGTTGGATTAAAAGGCCTCAGGGCTATGATATGGTGCCTTTATCAGGAAAAATCGAGAACAGTGAAACCTTATTTAAGGGAAGAATTGATTTTCCTGGATGTAAAATCTTTAACTTGAAACGAACAGAAGTTCTAGATAATTCTCCTATTAGTGGAAAGTGGAAAGGTGTTTATGATTGCTCTCAGGGGCTTACAGGCTTAACTCTTACTATTCAGTAAGCAGCTAATTGACCATGTCTGTTTCCTATTGTATGTTCCTTTTAGGGAGAGTCATATGAAAAAAACTATATTTTTTGTATTATTTTGTTTTTCAACTCAAATTTTTGCTTTTTCAAATCCTCAGATTCGGCTTTGTCGTGTAACTGGCGGGCAATTCTGGTCACTTGATATTGATTATCCAAGCCCGGACAATATGGGTTTTTGTCGCTATGGACAAGCGATGATAGATACAATTTCTTTAATAGAGCATCGTGAGTACGCCCTAGGAACTAAGGCGATGGTAGCTTATTATATTACTAAAATTTCTCCTTTTGCTAGTTGTGATGAAGCTGGTGGTATTCTCACCGCTGGATATGATAGTGAAGGTCAGAGAACGCAATTATGCTCGTTTTCAGATAATTCCCATATTAAAAGCTCAACTTTATTGAAAGGATGGTCACATCCTAGTAATAAAGCATTAAATAAGGCCCTTTAGATACGTATATTCCATATATCCATTTCTTAAGCTTGGAGCTCATTTCTCCGATAAAGTGATCAGCATTAGAATGAACTTTATTGGAAGATTTTGATGAGTAAGAAAATTTTTTTTCACATAGTTGAACAAGACAAATGCTTTGAAGCTAAGCATGGACATATTATTGGACGTGCTGACACTTGTGATATAAAAATTCCCGATGATAAAGTAAGTAGTAAGCATTTAAGAATTCATGTTGAAGATGATTGTGTTTATATAGAAGATTTAGAAACTTCAAATGGAACAGATGTGAATGGTATCGAGCTGGTTTCTTTACAAAAAAAAGAAATTTATGAAGGCGATGTCGTAACTATTGGTGAAGTGGATCTTCATTTTTCTTACTCAGACAAAAGACCCAAGCCTACAAAGGAAGTCGATTATAGCTATATTGATCCATTTAAGTCATCGACTCATTCTCAAAACTCTGAACTTTCTGGAATTGAAATTGAAGGCTTTGATCAAACAAATAGCTATTTTGAAAGTGATTTGGTCAAAGAGTTTGAAAAAGAAGCGCAAATTATTAGTGAAAAGAAGAATTTAATTAAAGAAAAAAAGAGAAAAATTCAAAATCTTGAAAAAAAACTGAATCAAATTGAACTGAAAAAACAACGGCGTGATGATTTAAAACAAGAATGTCAAAATATCGAAAAAGAAAATGCAGAAGTCTTTTTGGAAGGGCCTAAACTTAAAAAGGTATATGAAGAAAATGCTGATGATTGGCAAAACTGGGGACTTAAAATTAAACAACTTGAAAGAGAGCTGAATAAATATAAGGCAAAAAAAGAAAAAATTGCTCCAAAGATGGAAGTTTATGAAAGGTATATAGACTTAAAAAACTACAAGTCTGAACTAGAAGTGCAAATTGAGGAGATTTCAAATATTAATATAGTTAAGCAAGAAGAAAAATATTTTGAAAAAATTCAGAGCTATAATGAGCAAATTAAAGAGTCAGAGCAGAAAATTTTAGAGTCTCAAAAAAAGCAAGAAGAGTTAAAAGAGCAGGAAAAAGAAAACATTCGACGTGAAATCGCGAGATTACAGAATAAACTCAATAAAGCCAGCTAATGTATTCATAAAAAAATTTCATACCACTCAACAATAAGAATCGACTGGGTTATGACTTTGTCATTGAGGAGTTTTTGTGCGCTTTAGGTATGTCATATTTTTATTAGGTTTATTATTTATTTATAAAAGCTTTGGAGCTGATCCTTATAGGAAAGCTTATGGAAAATATGCTTATTCCTTAAAGAGCACTTTGAAAAAAATTACTAAGAAGAATCATCATTCGC
Source organism: Halobacteriovoraceae bacterium (assembly GCA_002706205.1). Lineage (GTDB taxonomy): Bacteria > Bdellovibrionota > Bacteriovoracia > Bacteriovoracales > Bacteriovoracaceae. The sequence goes on along the minus strand of PAKC01000001.1, from coordinate 2,219 downwards.
GTGATTATTATGACTTGTCATTAGCTTTTTTCCAAATTGACAAAGATGAGGAGTATGAAACTGACCATTCTTTGATTGATATTTATTCTGAAAATCCTTTTGGTGCAGATGATTATAATTACACGCATTTTAATCAACGCTGTGGTGAATACTCCCAAGAAGGGCAATGTTTCAATCGAGAACATATTTTTCCACAAAGCAGCTTTAATAAGGACTATCCAATGAAATCCGATATTTTTCATGTTTATCCTACAGATGGATTTGTTAATGGAAGACGAGGAGAACTTCCCTTTGGTGAGGTTCAAAAAATTCATTGGCAATCAAAAAATGGCTCAAAGATAGGTACGGGAGTCAACGGAGATTTTCGTGGACGTGTTTTTGAACCAATTGATGAATTTAAAGGTGATATTGCTCGTTCACTCTTTTATTTTGCCACAAGATACGAAGATCAAATTAAAAATTTTGAACATAAAATGTTAGATGGAAGCCGAAAGCGTGTTTATAAAAAATGGGTTATTGATGTTTTGTTGAGGTGGCATAAAAATGATCCTGTAAGCTCCTATGAAAGAAGAAGAAATAATGCAGGTGAGAAGTTTCAAGGTAATCGCAATCCTTTTATTGATCATCCAGAATGGGTGGAACTCATTTGGGACTAGGACTTTTCGCTTCTGACTGTACCGTATAGTATGTCGATTTAAAAAGTTTATTGTTGTTTTATATAAATAGGATTAGTTGCCCCTAAGAGATCAATGCTTTTTGATCTTCTGTTAACTTGCCAAAGTTCTGCTCGAATCAAATCATTACTTTTTGAGGGAAATTCGAACTCTGCTTTGAAGTGTTTTTTTGAATTGTAGCGATGAGGTCTTAAACTCCTTTTAGCGATAAGGTCACCACTTTTATTATAGAAACGAATTTCCCAATAATCTCTTTTCCAGAAGGTAAAAAGTCTCCAAAAAGTTCTAATGGTATTATAACAATAACCACCAATGCGTTTATTGGTGTCAGAAAAATCACCAAAAAGCCTAACGTTTAAAGACCCTGAGCCTGAAACTTGGCTTCCCATGGGGGACCATTGATTTGTAGATTTATACTTTGCTTGAAGAGTCAGTTTAGGAGCATCAGGTCTTGTGATAAAAGAGACTCTTCCCTCATGTAAAAATTGTTCTGTTTTATGTTTATCAGGGCTGGGAATAAAGTTAACAGGGTAGACGAGGGATCTTTCTTTGAGGCAGGGAACAATAAAGTGAAAATCACTTCCAGCAACTGCTGTATATCTTTTTCCTAAGCTTAATGCTTCAGTCCATTGTTTTAAAGCTTTTTTGTTATTTGAACGCTTGATTTTAAGCTTTAAAAAAGGAGAGTTTTCTAAGAGAGTATTCCAAACTTCAACACCATCAGCATCTAGCCATGATGAATAGTGAAATGGTCCTTTTCTATTTGGATGATTAACAATTCTAAAACCTTGACTTGAACGACTTTTTCTTATGGACTCTTCTTCTCTGTAATTCCTTCCATTAGGTAATTCTTCCCAGTTCTTTTTGATGCCTACAAGACCCATATGAGTTCTTCCTCCCCATTCAACACCTCTTAGGGCAGCTAGTTCAGGCTTTAAGTGTGGTAAAATCTGATCATAAGCTTTATCAGTATCATGGTCAGTGAAGGCAACTGTACCTGTTGAGTTTCTATTTTTTAAAAAATAGCGTAGTGTTGTATAAGTTTTTCGTGGACTAATTTTTAAGAATTCTAATTTTTCATTATCTTGTGATATATCGGTATGAATATGATTGAAGTAATAATGGCCTTTGACCTTTTGATTTGTTCTCCATAATGTTACAGGGATTGAGGAAAGACCTTCGTTCTTCCATTTTATATACGTTTCATCTTGTTTTTTAAGTGCTTTATTTTGATTTTTTTTAAGGTATTCAATGAGGTCTGCTTTTAATTGATGCGTTTTTTTATTTGAAGTTAAGATAATTTCATCAAGGTGTGGGTTATAGTTAATCGTATCAAAAATTGAATTTACCAAGGGGTCTGATTTATGTAAGTGCCCGTCAAAGTCTGTTTTTTCTTTAAGAGTATTTGCAATTAGCCACTCAAGAGGTGCATCATCAATTGTGACTTTTTTTCCTAAGGCCAGGCTTGAGTAACTTAGAATAAGTAAAACCATCCATAGATTTTTCATAATAAATCCTTTTTTAGAATATAATCATAGGCTAACA
>PAKC01000101.1 GCA_002706205.1 Halobacteriovoraceae bacterium | reverse complement strand
CAAACCCTAGAAAAAATTATTTATACCCACTTACTTAAAGACCATGGACTAGATGGCCGAGAAAATATTATACGCCTCGCTCATAAGGGGATGCTTAAAACCCACCCAGCCTTTGAAACCCTTAAAAACTATCCTTTAGAAACAGCAAAAACTTGTCTTAACACGCCTAATATTCCCGAAGATGTCTCAACACTGATTGAACAACATAAAGAACTTCCAGATGGAAGTGGTTTTCCTCAGGGACTCAGCCATAAACAAATTCTGCCTTTGACAATCATTATTATTCTCTCTAGTGAAGTTGCAAACTACCTTATCTCTCACCCCAAAGGAAATATTCAACAATATGTAAAAAAAGCGAAAGACAAATACAATGTCCTGGCCTTTAAAAATATCCTTACAGATATTTCTATTTTATTTAGCTAACAAGTTTTTGAGATTTTTTTTGAGAAAACTCAATAATAGTGCGAATCAGAGTTTCTTTTTTTAAGGGCTTAGTCAAAAAGTCATTCATTCCCGCTCTTAAACATTCTTTTCTGTCCTCATCAAAAGCATTGGCGGTCATGGCCACAATATACGGCCCTTCAAGATACGTCTGTCTGATCAATTTTGTCGCAGTAAGCCCATCCATAACTGGCATCTGCATATCCATAAAAATAAGATCGTAGTTTTTACCATCAAGCTTTTCTAAAGCCTCTTTACCATTGGAAGCAATATCGAGTGCTAAGTTTAATTTTTTAAACATAGCACTCATCAGTTTTTGGTTAATCACATTATCTTCAACCAATAAAAATTGCATATCAATTTGACTTAAATCATAAGTATAAACATCAATAGGCTCAGCAACGGCCTTGGCCTTAGCTTTTTTAGTTTTTATAAAAAAGCTAAAACGACTTCCAAAACCAAAATCAGACTCAACCTTTATTTCTCCACCCAACATATGAACAAGCTCTTTACTTATGGCCAAGCCAAGTCCTGTTCCTCCGTACTTACGGGTCAACGAACTATCTGCTTGCTCAAAAGCATCAAAAAGCTTATTTAATTTAGACCTTTTAACTCCAATCCCCGTATCACTTACAATAAACTCTACCTGGCATTCATTGGCAGCTTCTTGTCTAAGCTTTACTTCTAATTTGACATAACCTTCATGAGTAAACTTGGTCGCATTTGAAAGTAAGTTCACGACAACTTGTCTAAGACGATGTTCATCTGTAAGAATATTTTTAGGCACCTTTGGATCTATTTCAAAAAGAAAATCTATTTTTTTCTTTTGCTTTCCCGTTTGAATCATTTTAAAAATATTTTGAACAAATTTTTCTACAGAAAAAGAATGCTTAAAAAGCTCAACTTTTCCAGCATCTAATTTTGAAAAGTCTAAAATATCATTAATCAAATACAATAACATTTCGCCAGAATAGTTAATCAGCTCAACCTGCTCTTTTTGTTCGTCATTTAATTTAGACTCAAGCACTAATTCACTCATCCCTATAATACTATTAAGTGGAGTTCTTATTTCATGACTCATATTGGCCAAAAAACGTGATCGCGTCTCAAGCGCATTTTGGGCCTTAAGCTTAGCATTTCTTGCTTGTTCTAGTAATTGCACTTGTTCTGTCACATCCCAATTCACTCCAACAGCATGTAACATACCACCTTTATCATCAAAAAACAGATTAGCAATGGCGTTAATATGACGAATCTCATTTGTTTTTTTATGAATAATTCTAAAAGTCTCCCGAAAATCTTGTTGTTGCTCAATAGAGTATTGATAACTTTGAGAAACCTGCTCAATATCATCTGGATGTAAAAAAGAGTGCCAATCATCATAGTGTCCTGGAAATTCATCTCTAGTAACACCATAAATATTTAACATTCTTTCATCCCAAATAAGTTCTCCTGTTTGATTATTTAACTCCCAAACACCGATACTCGATGCCTGTAAGGCAAGCTCAAGCCTTTCCTGCTTTTGTTGTAATTGCATTTCTAATTGCTTGCGCTTATCAATATCCTGAAATGTTCCTACGACACTTATGACTTGATCTTGATACACTTCAGGATTGCCAATGGCCCGAACCCATTTGATATGCCCTTTGGCGGTTTTAATTCTTAACTCAAGATCATAACCCACTTGGTGCTGAAGACAATTTTCAAAAGCTTCTGTAATTTTTTTTCTATCTTCTTCATAGTAAAAACTAATACCTGATTCAACATCTGGTCTAAAACTAGTGTCCTCAATTTCGTGAATCTTATAAGTCATCGCCGACCAATAAATCGTATTTGTTTTAAGCTCATAAGACCAAGCACCTATTTTAGCACTTGCAGAAATATCATTAAAAAATCGTTCACTTTTAACCTGTTCAGTAATATCATTATGAGTTCCACTAAAACGAATCGGATGACCTTCCTGATCCCACTCAAAAACTCGTCCTTTATCTAAAATATAGCGCCAAGTTCCATCTTTATGCTTCATTCGATGAACATTTTGATACATAGAAGTTTTACCTGCCACATGAGCACCAATATCCTCAAAACAATCTGCAATATCTTCTGGGTGAACAAGCTCCTCCCAAGAGCTAAGCTGTGGCTTAACCTCACTAGGTTGATAACCTAACATTAAACACCATTGATCATTAAAAAAAACTTCGTTCGTTTTAGGGTTCCAATCCCAAAGCCCAATATTTGAACCTTTAAAAACTAGATCCATTCTTTCATTTTGTATTTTTAAGTTTTTTTCTAACTGCTTTTGTTTGGAAATAGAATTGAAACAAAAGATTATACTTCTAAGCTTTTTATCTTGCATAAGAGGATAAAATAAAGCTTCGATATAAACTTTTTCACCTTTCTGCATATTTAAAACTAACTCACCTTTCCAATTTTTTCCCTTACTAATTTCTTTAATAAAACGATCAAAGTCTAAACTTATGGCCAGGCTTGGATCTGAAAGACTCAAGCCTAAATCCTTAATATTCATTCCTTTAATTTTTTTATGAAACTCACGGGCATAATTCTCTTCAAAACGTTCATTAAACTCAATGATATTTAACTTGGCATCAAAAATAATAACCGCAAAATTTTGGCAAACTAAATTTTTAAAAACAGAGTCTAATTCGGAAGTGATTTTCATGTTCTTCTTTTCGGCTTATTGCCAAGAAACAATAAAAAATATTCCTTAAGAGTTTTTAAGAACAAAGATAGTCAAGAATTACTATTCGTTTTAAATTTATAGAGTAAGCCCATCAGTTTTAGGATAAAACGAAGACTCTTGGCAAGCATCTCCTTTAAAACTTGATACACTGGTAAATCGAATTTCTTTATCCGTATTATCTATTACCCCAGAGGATGTAAGACTCAATATACAGCCAGACACAATAGTAGCACTAGAATTCGTTTTAACAATATTCAGTCCCTCAATAGTAGATGTTGATGTACTCTGACTTCCATTAAATGTTTGCTTATAAGTTAAAGTATCCCCACTGCGACTGACCACATCTAAAACTCCCGTGGCCGTATCCCCACGCTGTACTTGTGGACAATCAGATTTTTCAACTTCGGCATTAAAAGCAATATTTGTTTTGGAAAAGTTTTGGGACAGATCCACCGTACCAAAAATTAAAGTATCAGTTTTTGTAAAAGAACAAGAAAATTGATTTACTAAGTCTTCTTCTTGCTCCCCAACTTCACACTTATTAGACAAAAAGCATAACAACACCAGTAAAACCCAAAATCTCATCAATTCTCCTCATAAACTTTTCTAAATCATAGGCTTTAATGACAGTATCTGGCAAATACTCAATACCCGTTTATTTTAGTTTTATTAAGTTTAGCTCAGCCACACTCCATTCGATAAAGAATAATTCCAATAAGAATGCATCTACCAAGGAGAATCTATATGCCAAAAATTCTGATGCTAAGTTTAGCTCTACTGCAAATCAGCTGCGCGAGTATTATCAATGAATCTACCGACCGAGTCTTAGTCACAACAATCCCCAAAGGGGCCAAAATTGAAAGTGATGACAACACTTGCATTAGTCCGTGTCATCTCACCTTAAGAAGAGGTCGTTCTTATGTTTTAAAAATTTCCAAAGAAAACTATAAAACAAAGGAAATCTACCTGGACGGAAGATCTTGGGATGCGGCCATGTGGGGTAATGTCCTCATCGGTGGTTTTATCGGAGTTGGTATCGATATGGCCTCTGAAAAAGGCTACGATTTTGAACCAGAAAACGTAAGTACGGCACTCCAAAAAGAAGAAAACTTACCTGAACAAAAAAGAAAATTAGCAAGCGAGAACTAAAATGAAAAAATTTCTATCAACACTTACCCTCCTCATTATTGTCACAAGTTGTGCTTCGGTAAAAAGACTTCCCCAGCATAAAGATGCCCAAACAAAAAAGTTTACTACCGATAAAAAAATGGCCGGCCTTTATATCTATAGAGACGAAGTTTTTGGTGGATTTGATAAAATGAGAATATACGTCGACAACAAGTTTTTTACCACCACACAAGGAAAAACCTACGCCTATACCAAACTAAAGCCAGGTAAATACAAAATTAAAGGTGAAGCGGAAAATGACAGTGAAATCGAAATCGACCTTAAACCAGGAAAAAACTATTTTGTTTGGCAAGAAGTTAAACTAGGAGTTTTTCGCGGTAGAAACAATCTTTCCTTAGTTAGTGAAGCTAAAGGAAAATCCGGAGTCAAAACATGTGAAAGAGTTGCAACTGGTTCACAAGCAGATTAATACCATTGTGGCCTTATACTTTTAAATAAGGCCACCATCATTTTATTAATGACACCTTCTTTATTTCTTCTCTTGAAAGTCAACGATATTGTTTATAATCTCATGACCTCTATCATAAAAGCAGGACCATTCCGAATGACTTTCGAGTTTTTTTATAGACTCCTTCAGAAAGCTTTTACATGCAAATTTATCAGTAAATGACTTATATAAAGTGCGCTTTTCTGTGGCCCTAAATTTCATTGGTTTTTTACAAAACTTTGCATTAATTAATCTCTTAACGGGACCAACTTCTCCTAAACAAATAAGTTCATGCTCAATTACGGCACAGCTATTAAAAAACTTTTTAGATCTATTTGCTCCCATATAACTGTGCATTAAAAACTTATTTAAACTTGAAGAATAACAAATACGTCCCACAACAAGATTCAAACTTATTTTTTGTTTTATACCTTTGGGGTCTTTTATTTCAAACTCTTTTGAAAAAGAAAAACAGTTTACAGAGCTTAAAACCAATATTAGCAATAATAATTTTTTCATAATCATTTCTCTTTTCTTAGGTGCATGGGCAGGTACCCCTTTCCCTCTTCTAAATTTATTAAAAAATATCCCATATCAACCTCCTCTACCCAGCCTTCTCTTTGTACAGAAAACCCAAAGTCAGCAAGTAAATACTCCTTACCGTTAATCTTTAAAAGAAACCCAGGTGAGCTAGACTCATTTACAAAAGGACTAAATCCATGAAAGTTGGTATAAACTACTTTTTGATCTAAAAATGCAAAATTTCTGATTATTGCAAATCTTGATGGTTTTTCAATATCTTCATAGATAGAAAGTGAGTCTGTATTTGCAAGCATGTATTTAACCGTTTTTTCTGGAATAATTCCTCTACTGTTGTTTTTAATTGCATCCAAATAGGGTTTATGTCGATCTGTAATTTTTGCCTTTTTTAAATTTAAGGCCGTTATTTTTTCAATTTTATACTTTGATGGAATAGCTACAATTCCGCCATCGTCAGCTTTATTGTCTTTATTTTTTATTGCCAATAATTGGGTTAGGTAAACTGAAGCCTGATCTCCCTCTCCAGTATTAGATTTTTCATCATATGTATAAAACCTATCAGACAGTACCACATTTAGTTTTTTAATATCTTTATAAACTATTGGGTTTCGCATTTCAACATCAAGAATAGTCAATTCTTTATAAAAAAATTGTTTTAACTTTTTATGACTGTTTTCTGCTACCTCAACACCAACGAGTCGAGAACCATCACTCAATTCCACCCTTGTCAGCCAAAAATAATCTATTCCAAAAACACTTGAAGTAAATATACTTATAAAAAAAATGAATAAGAATTGTATTTTACTATTTTTCATTAGCAATACCCTTTTTGTTTTCATTCTCAAAATCAACAAACTGATCAAGAAGCTCACCTTTTTTTACAAGAGTGCACTTCACTTTATTTTCACGAAACTTCATTACAAGCTCATCGAATTGTTTTTTACATTCAAACTTATCAGTAAAGGATTTATAGAGAGTTTTCCCACCTACAGCTCTATATTTAACAGGCTTAACACAATACGTCCCATTAAATACAGAGTGCATATACCTTGAAGAAACGACCTTACCAAGACAGTGCATATTATGCTCAACAACCGCGCAGCTATTATAAAACTCCTTAACTCTATTCCCACCAAAATAACTATACATGACAAGATCTTCTTGAGGACCTCTATAACAAATTGTACCTACAATTAGACTCAATTTAACATTTTTTTTATCATTTTCTGTTTTTTCAAATTCAAATTCCTGTAAAAAAGAAAAAGAACTTGTCGAACTTAAGATAAATATTAATATCAATAAACTTTTTATAATCATTTCTCTTCTCTTAAATGCATGGGTAAATATCCTCTGTTTTTTTCAAGATCAATTAAGTAGTATCCATAAGTCATTTTCTCTATCCACCCTTTTCTTTGCATCGTGTATCCGAAATTACCAAGAAAACACAATCGACCATCAATCCTCAAAAGAAAGCCGATTGATTTAGACTCATTAACAAAAGGACTAAATCCATGGAAATTATAGAAGACTGGTTTCTTATCTAAGAACAAGACATCTCCATTGGTGGCGAATCTGGGATTTTCAGGGTCTGTAAATATAGAAAAATATTTCTTCCTAGACAAAACTTCCGTCATAGCTTTAGCTGAAAGTACCCCTTCCTTATTTTCCTTAACAGCATTTAAATATATCTCATTCTCATCTTTTGACTCAACTAAATTTAAAATTTTAACATCTTCAACCTTGTGCTTTGCAGGAATGGCTATATAGCCAAGGAACTTTTTTTCATCTTCAGCTCTCACTACTAAAGAACGGGTCAAAAAAACTCCTGCCTCCTCTTCATCAGCATAGCCTGCACGATCAGTAATATAAATTTCATCTGTAAACTTCATCCTACGAATACTCTTCTTTACGGAATGCTTATTCTTTTCTCTATAAAGAACAATCAAATCTTTAGAAAAAAGCTTTTTAAGTTTATCCTCACTCATTACTCCCACATTAACTCCCCCCAAACGAGAACCATCCTCTAACGGAACACCTGCAAGCCAAAAATAATCTACTCCAAAAACATTTGAGGTAAATATGCTTATAAATAAAATGAATAAAAATTGTATTTTATTATTTTTCATCAGCAATACCTTTTTTGTTTTCATTCTCAAAATCAACAAACTGATCAAGAAGCTTACCATTCTTTACAAAAGGACAATAAATTGATCCTCGCTCACTACCTCGGGAGCTTCTAATTAATTCATCAAACATTTTTTTACATTTAAACTTATCGATAAAAGAAGTATATAATATTTTTGTATCCATTTTCTTAAGTTTCATAGGCTCAACGCAAAATGATGGACCAAAGTCATTCTGAATTCCTTCGGTAGGAACAAGTTTACCAAGACAGCGCAACTTATATTCAACAATGGCACAACTATTATAAAACTCTTCATCTCTATTTCCTCCAAAATAGCTATACATGATAAGCTCTTTTCTTTGGAGTGCCTTATCACCTAAGGAAGACTGATAACAAATACTTCCTACAAGTAAGTCCAACTTAACTTTTTGTATAGTGTTATCCGTTTTTTTAATTTGAAACTCACTAGAAAAAGAAAAAGAATCTATAGAAATTAAAATTAATATCAGTTTTAATAAAATTTTCATAATTATTTCTCTTCTTTTAAATGCATAGGTAAATAAGCTTTTCCGTCTTCTAAGCTCACTAAATAATAGCCCCAATCCATTTCTTTGACCCAACCATTTTGCTGTAGGGATAACGGAAACCTGGCCAAAAAAAACATTTCTCCATTAATTTTCAATAAAAAGCTAATGGAATCCTTATCACTTATGATAGGCCCAAAACCATGATAGTTATAAAATACTGGTTTATTATCTAAAAATAACACTTGTCCACTTATTGCAAACCTAGTCTGACTAGGATCTTTAAAAATAGAAAAATATTTTTTCCCCGCTAAAAGGCTACTAACGGCTTTTGTTGCAAGCACACCTCCAGTGTTTTCCTTAATGGCCTTTAAATATACCTCCGTCTCTGACTCAACTAAATTTAGTAGCTTCACATCATCTACTTTATATTTAGATGGAATCGCAATCACCCCATAAGTTTTTTTTTCATCTTCTTGATTCACAATCAAAGAACGAGTCAATTGAACACCTACATTTTCATCATCAACATTATAAACTTCATCCTGAGCATATATCTGATTGGAAAGATTAACATTAAGAAGCTTCGCCTTATACTTATCTCTTTTACCAGAACCAACCTTTTGGACGACAAAAACTGTTTTATTAAAATAATTCTTAAGCTTTTCCTTGGTAGCGCTTCCAACATTAACCCCTCCTCGCAGAGCCCCTTGCCTAAATTCGACTCCCGTAAGCCAAAAATAATCGATTCCAAAAGCACTAGATGTAAATAAAGTAATAAAAAAAATGAATAAAAATTGTATTTTATTACTTTTCATCAGCAATACCCTTTTTGTTTTCATTGTCAAAATCAGCAAATTGATCAATAAGCTCCCCTTTTTTGACATTTGGACAATACATTGAACGACCTCCACTACCTCGACCACTCCTAACAAGCTCATCAAATTGCTTTTTACATGCAAATTTATCGGTAAAAGACTTATAGAGAATTTTTTCACCCGTCATTTTAAACTTTACAGGATCAAGACAAAATGTTTCTTCAAACTTAGGGTCGACTTTTAACGAAGGAACAATTTTACCAAGGCACTCTGCCTTATACTCAACCACCGCACAGCTATTAAAGAACTCCTCGGTTTTATTCCCACCAAAATAACTAAACATAATAAGTTCTTTTTGAGCTTCTTTATAACAAATAACTCCTGCAAGAAAGTTCAGACTTACACTTTGTTTTTTATTTTTAGAGTCTTGAATCTCAAACTCTTTTGAAAAAGAAAAAGAGTTTGTAGTGCTTAAAATCAGTATTGTTACCAATAGTTTCTTCATAATTATTTCTCTTCCCTTAAATGCATAGGTAAGTAAATTTTTCCTTTCTCAAGATCAACCAAGTAATGATCTCTTCTCACTCTTTCTACATAATGTTTTCTTTGCACATAATGCCCAAATTCCGCAAGTAAAAACACTCTACCATTTATTTTAAATAAAAAGCCTAAGGAGTCAGCTTCATTAGAAAAAGGACTAAAACCATAAGAATTATAGATGACAGGCTTTTTATCCAAGAACACAACTCCCCTAATTATTGCAAATCTTGATGNNTTATCTANTATCTTCATANATAGAAAGTGAGTCTGTATTTGCAANCATGTATTTAGCTGTTTTCTCAGGAATAACTCCATTACTATTTTTTATGGCATCCAAATAGAGTTTATGCTTATCCGTAAACTTTGATCTCTCTAACTTTAGGACCTTAATATCTTCAATCTTGTATTTTGTAGGAAGTCCAATAAGTTTATAAGCTTTTTTTACATTCTCAGACCTTATTGCTAATAAGCGAGTCAAAAATATTTCCAACTCCTCCCCATTCGAATACATAACATTCTCATAGATATAAGTTTTATCTGTAAGCTTCTCTTTGCGAATATTTCTTTCAACAAGAAAATTATCATTTTCAGTGTTAATTATAATAAGGTCTTTATTAAAGAGTTGTTCAAGATTTCCTTGACTCATCTCACCTATCTCAACACCAGTCAAATAAGAGTTATCCTTTATCGCCATCCCTGTAAGCCAAAAGTAATCTATTCCAAATGCATTTGAAGAAGATACAGTAATAATAAAGATTAATAAAAATTGTATTTTGTTATTTTTCATTAGCAATACCTTTTTTATCCTCATTCTCAAAGTCAACAAATTGATCAATAAGCTTGCCTTTTTTTACAAGAGTACACTTCACTTTATTTTCACGAAATTTCATTACAAGCTCATCGAATTGTTTTTTACATTCAAACTTATCTGTAAAGGATTTATAAACAATCTTTCTATCTGTCACATTATGCTTTACTGGCTCTATGCAAAATGTCTCCTCAAATATAGGATGCAAAGTTTGTGAAGAAAGAATTTTACCAAGACAGCTCAATTTATACTGAACAACTGCGCAGCCATTATAAAACTCTTTGGTTCTATTTCCACCAAAATAGCTATACATTACAAGATACTTTGCTGACCTTTCATAACAAATACTTCCGGCCAGTAAGTTCAAATTTACTTTTTGTTTCTTATTTTTAGAATCTATAAGCTCAAAATCCTGAGATAAAGAAAAAGAATTTGTAGAATATAATGTAAAAATCAATATCAAAAGATTTCTCATAACTATTGCTTCCCCCTTAAATGCACAGGCAAATAAACCTTTCCATCTTCTAAACTAACTAAGTAATAATAACTTTCAAACTTCTTCATGTACCCCTTTTCCTGTACTGCCAAAGGGAATCTCCCCAAAAAAAACATTTTACCATTAATCTTTAATAAAAATGATTTAACCTCATCATGATTAATAATAGGTGAAAAACCATAATAATTATAAAAAATTGGTTTTTTATCAAAAAACAAAACACTCCCGCTTATTGCAAATCTAGGATAATCAGAGTCTTTAAAAATAGAGAAATATTTTCTTCTAGACAAAACATCACTAACAGCCTTAGCAGGAAGTGACTGTCTCCCATCTTTTTCCATAGCTTTTAAATATAAGTCGTTATCACCTTCTTCTCTGCGTAAATTTAACATCTTAATGTCTTCAACTTTGTATTTCACAGGAATTGCGACAACTTCGTAAGATTGTTTTTTATAATCGGCATCAATAGCTAATGAGCGTGTCAAACTAACCCCTAGCTGAACTTCATCAATACCTACGATCTCATCAAAACTATAAATTCTATCTGTTAAACTTACTGTTTGAGTTTTTCTTTCGAAGGTTCGCCCTTCCTTTTTAACAAAAATAATTGTCATTTTTTTATAAAAAAACTTTTTAAGCTTTTCTTCGCTCACCTCACCAACGACAACTCCACCTTGCCTAACTCCACCTTTAAATTTTATTCCTGAAAGGGAAAAATAATCTATTCCAAATGCATTTGAAGAAGATGCAGTAATAATAAAGATTAATAAGAATTGTATTTTGTTATTTATCATGCCTTATCCCTTCTTTATATCTTTTAACTTAAAAGGACAATCATCCTGCGGGTCATCACTGATTCTATACACTCTAGACTCACCCCCAAAATGACTATCCATTAACACTTCTTTTCTTACTCTTTGCTTAGTATTTACAAGATTCTTTTTAAGTTTATCCAGGTAATCCCGAGCTTTATCAAACTCCATCAACTCTAAAACACAGCCATAATAATCCAACTGCTTATGTGTCATCTCATTACACTTTTCTCTATCATCAACATTCTCAAGAGCGAGGCGATAATATTTGGCATACATCATCGAAGCATGTTTAACATTTACATCCTTTGCATGTTTATTTATCCAAT
>PAKC01000100.1 GCA_002706205.1 Halobacteriovoraceae bacterium | reverse complement strand
ATGAAAAATTTCGAAGAGCTAAGAACTGATCGAATATCAGTGGAGCATAGGAAATTTGATATCTTGGCCAATATGATTCGCAAGAATGTTTTAATTGCCAATGCCAATGGAGAGTTAATCTATTTGAATAACCAAATGTATAAACTCTTAAATGTTGATTCAGAGAGTGTTTTAAATAAAAATATGGAAGACTCTTTGATTCCTGAGTCTATTTCTGGAGTTTATGATCTTGCCCTTAAGCGTCGCTCTAAGATTGAAAACTCAGAGGTTGTCATTAAAGATAAAAAAACTGTTGAGGTTAAAAATGAAGAAACCGGAGAGACAGAAGAGAAAGAAGTTGAAGAGGTTGTTTTCAATGGTTACGCCAATGTTATCCCGATTAGGGCCAAAGAATCGGCTTTAGACTATTATATGATGATTTTGTCTGAAGAAGTGTTTGGCTAATGAACTATTAGCGGGATGAGTCAGACTCCTTTACAAAATTTCTAGCACTTTTAGTGAAATTCATGTATGTTGAACACTCTTTTTTACTAGAAATGGATGTGAAATTAGGTATATGGATACAAAGTTCATTAGAAATTTTTCAATTATTGCTCATATTGACCATGGTAAATCAACCTTGGCCGATAGATTGATTCAAAAAACGGACTCAATTTCCGACAGAGAAATGAAAGATCGTCTGTTGGATAATATGGATTTGGAAAAAGAGCGTGGGATTACCATCAAGGCTCAGACAGTTCGTATTATGTATAAGGCAAAAGATGGGCATACTTATTATTTAAATCTTATTGACACCCCGGGACATGTTGACTTTTCTTATGAAGTTTCACGTTCACTGGCTTCTTGTGATGGGGCTTTATTAGTCGTTGATGCTTCTCAAGGGGTAGAAGCTCAAACCTTGGCCAACGTATATATGGCCATTGAAAATGATTTAGAAATTATGCCAGTGCTTAATAAGATTGATCTTCCTCATGCTGAAGTCGATAAAGTTAAAAATGAGATTGAAGAAGTGGTTGGAATTGAGGCTCAAAATGCTCCTTTAGTTTCTGCTAAATCTGGGCTTGGCGTCGATGATCTTTTGGAAGAAATCGTTCAGCGTTTTCCTCCTCCTCAAGGAAGTTCCGATAATAAATTACAAGCCTTGATCTTTGACTCTTGGTTTGATCCTTATCGTGGTGTTGTGGTTTTAGTGCGAGTTTTTGAAGGAAAGCTCAAAGTTAAAGATAAAATTTATTTCAAGCACTCAGATAGAAGTTATGAAATTATAAAATTGGCCATTAATGATCCTTTTTATAAGGAGATTGATGAATTGGGCGCCGGTGAAGTTGGTATCATTATTTGTGGTATTAAAACCATTAGAGATGTCAAAATTGGTGATACTATTGTTCATGATAAAGAAAAGAACACTCCTTCTTTATCAGGTTATGAAGAAGTAAAGCCTATGGTTTTTTGTGGAGTCTTTCCCGTCGTCTCTGATGATTATGAAGAGCTCAAAGATGCCTTAGAAAAGCTTGCTTTAAATGATTCATCTTTTACCTATGATGCTGAGTCATCATCTGCATTAGGTTTAGGTTACCGATGTGGATTTTTAGGCTTACTGCATATGAGTATCATTCAAGAAAGACTTGAAAGAGAGTTTGGTTTAAATCTTATATCTACTGCTCCTAGTGTGAGTTATCAAGTTGTCACCAAAAGTGGTGAAGAGCTTATGGTGGATAATCCAGCAGAACTGCCTGATATGGGTGAGATTGAATCTATCGCAGAACCTATGGTTGAGATTTCGATTCATGTTCCAAATGATTATGTAGGTGCGATCATTACCTTATGCGAGAAAAGACGAGGAATTCAGCAAAATATTAACTATATCACAAGTGAAAGAGTTCAGGTTGTGTATTACTTACCTTTAAGTGAAATGGTTTTTGATTTTTATGATCAACTCAAATCAATCACAAAAGGATACGCATCAATGGACTATGAGTTTAAAGATTATATGGTCTCTAAGCTGGTCAAGTTGGATATTTTATTAAATGGAGATCCGGTTGATGCACTTTCTTTAATTTGTCATGATTCATCTGCTTATGTGAAAGGAAGAGATTTAGCCGCAAAATTGAGAAAAATTATTGATCGCCAACAGTTTGATATCGCTATCCAAGCTGCTGTTGGTAACAAAATCTTGGCCAGAGAAACTGTTAAGGCTTTACGAAAGAATGTTTTAGCAAAGTGTTATGGTGGAGATGTCTCTAGGAAAAGAAAGTTATTAGAAAAGCAAAAAGCTGGTAAGAAAAGAATGAAGATGGTGGGGAATGTTGAGATCCCTCAAGAAGCTTTCTTGGCAGTACTTAAGGTTGATGAGTAATGAGTATAGATAAAGAAATCGAAAAAATTTTAAATATTTATACAACTGATAAATTTTATGAAGATTTAAAGCAGGCCAAAGAAATTTTTATGGCCAAGACTGGAAAAATCGATGAAGAGGCTTATGAATATGAGTCACGAATGAATAGCTTTAATGATTGGTATCTTTTTAATTATCGAAAACCTGATGGGACAACAATTATAGATCACTATATTGCGAATAATAATATAAGTGAAAAATTAAAAGAAGCATTATTAAGTACTACATATTCTTTATTACATTTCTCTAAAATTAATTTTCGTAAGCAGATCGTGATTAAGGATGTTTTGCATTCTTTAAAATATTTTTTGTCGAGAGAGACTGTGAATTTAGGCTTAGTTGAGGATGATGTTTTTGTGGGAAGAATTCTTGTCTATGATGACCGGCCTCATCTTTTAAACGGGATCTGTACTTTGCCTCGAGAAATTCTTTCGGCCTTAAAAAAAGAATCTAAAAAAATTCGAAAATTGAATAACTCTGAAGAAGAAGAGGTTTTCTTATTGAATTTAGAGCGCTTAAAGACAAGATCGATTCAATATGGCCATATTGACTCATCTAAAATTTTTACTTTTTAAACTTGATCATTAATTTCATTGATATCTTCCATATGAACCTTGCGGTTATTCTTTCCTGAATAGAAAAGATAAGGAATGACACCAGTTAAATTGGATATAAGTAGGGCAAAAAAGTAAATATTAAATAACGAAGCTCCATTGCTGACGCTAAAATAACCTAAAAGTTTTTCAAAAACAACATGACCAACACCTAGACCAGCAGGAGCAATAGGGATGGCAATGCTCATAAAACCTATGGGCATAACTGAAAATGTCTTCATTAAAGTTAATTCTCCCTCAGAAAAAGAATGGGTCAGATACCAAAAAATCATGATGGCCATGCTTTGGATAATCATACTGAGAAGAATGAGAAGCATCAGTCTGTTTTTAAATTGGCATAATTCTAACCAGAGATTTTGTACTTTAAGCACGATATTATTTAACGCTTTAAAACGTGTGAATATTTCAAGTAATTTTAAAGGAAGGTTAGAAAAAAAATAGAGAAAAATAAGTCCTACAAATACTGCGAGAAGTAAAAAAATATTTATTTGCGTTACAATCTTTACATCACTAGATAATGAAATAAGTTGTTTGTAGTTGATAATTGAAACAAAGCCTCCAACAACAACTAATCCAATTAAGCCGATCACTCTATCTAAAAAAACACTAATGATAAGAAATTTTTTAGTAAGTTTACGATCTAGGTCTTGGATATAGAAGACTTTAACTAAATCTCCCGTAACACTTCCTGGCAAAACAGAGTTAAAAAAAATTCCAATCCAGTTTGCCATAAAGAGCTTTATGAAAGATAAGCCTTGAGTCGCCTTTTTAAGAATAATAAAGCGTAATCGATATGTAACTAGAGCATGATTGACAAGTAATAAGAAAATAGCAAAGATCATGACAAAGGGAGTAAGCATAAGCTCTTTGAGAAGAGTAAAATCAAGTTTTCCTGATTGAATAAGCCAATAAAGCAAACCAATGGCCAAAGAAAACTTTATAATATTTGTTATGATATTTTTTTTCATTTATCTTATAATAAGCATAGATTTCATTATGCCAAAGGAAAACTGTGAAAATTGCCATAATACAAATTTGTTCAAAACTAGACCCTCTCATTAATGTTGATAAAATTAATGATTTTATTGCTAAGGCGAAGGCCGAGACAGATATAGAGGCCGTTTTTTTACCTGAAGTCTTCTATTCTATGAGTGATGGGACTAAACCCACACCTTATTTAGTTGAAAAAAATAATGAGCATTACACGCGTATTCAAAAGATGGCCATGGATAATCAAGTTTATCTTCTTGGAGGTTCAGCAGCGACTAAGCTAGGGGATAAAGTCGTCAACCGAAGCTATAATTTTGCGCCGGATGGAGAGTTGATTAGAGATTATGATAAAATTCATCTTTTTGCTGTGAATTTACAGGGAAAAAATAAAACACATATTGATGAATCAATGGTTTATTCTGCCGGTAGTCACTTGAGATCGTTTCATTTAGCTGGCTTTAAATTTGGTCTTAGCATTTGTTTCGATTTGCGTTTTCCTGAAATTTTTCGTGAATATTATACGCAAGGAGTTAATGTTTTTACTGTATCATCTGCTTTTACAGTCCCAACAGGTAAAGCTCATTGGTTAACTTTGTTAAAGGCAAGAGCGATCGAAAATCAGTCCTATGTGATTGCAAGTGCTCAATGGGGCGAGCATAATGAAAAAATCAAAACCTATGGCCATTCATGTGTGGTTGATCCTTGGGGAGATGTTATTGCTGAATGTGGTGATAAAGAAGGTTATGCCATTTGTGAACTCTCATTAGAGCGTATCAAATCTATAAGATCGCGGATGGATATGAGTCCAAGAGTACTTACATAAAAGGATTTTCTCCAGCCGCGTGATCAGTCAAATCGACAAGCTCATCGATAATACCTGGAAACCTTTGGGTAAGGAGTCTTTCAATGCCATCTTTTAGAGTTGCTTTAGAAGAAGAGCATCCTTGACATCCACCAGTAAGCTTTACAAAGAGTTTATTATTATCAAAGTCAATGACTTCAATATCTCCACCGTGACTAGATAAGGCAGGTCTGATTTGTTCATCTAAAACTTTTTCTATTTTATTGAGCATTTTTTTTCCTTTGTTTAAGCCCTTCTACTGTAATAATAGCAAATTGTCATGAAAGAAGTGAATTAACGCCCTTGATAGAATTCAAGACAGGAGTGTTTTCAGCAGGTTATGATGCCTGTGGCCGAACATAAAGTTGTTTATCTTAATCACATGCACGATTTACTCAAGGCCATGAAGGAAGATATTGCGATATTAATTACGGCTCCACCTGGGTGGGGAAAAACTTATAGATTATTATCCGCAATCAAAGAAACAAATATTAAAGTTTGTTTTGTTTTTCCTTTGCGTGCATTATGTGAAGAGATTTACTTGAGCGCCCTCAAGATGAATATAAGCGTTTTAAATATAAGAAGTTTAAGTGATTATCAAACTTTGCAATGGAGCCATTCTCACTTAATTCTCACAACACCGGAAACATTAGTAACAGAGTTTTTTGTAGAGAAAGAATATGTCTTTATTTTAGATGAACTTCATTTATTTTTTTATTGGGGTGATAGTTTTCGTTATAAAATGCAAGAGAGTTATTTCGATATTTTGTCGACTTCTTGTGCGCTTATTCTGTTAACGGCAACACTTGAGCAAAGCTTAAAAGAGCGTCTTGTTCGAGAATTAGAGGTGAATTATCGATTTTTTTATCATATGAATATTGGAAATCATCAATTAAAAAATTTACCCAGTAAGATTTATTTTTATCCAAAAAAATTAAAACGATGGTTGAAGGATGATTTTTTTATAAAGTCTCACCAAGGGACGACTCTCATATTTTGTCGCTATAGAAATGAAGTTAGGGAGATTGTAAGTCAATTGCGAAAACGTGATTACTCTGTTTTGGGTTGTGTCGGAGGGGAAGCCCTTGACTTTACACAAGAACTGCAACGCCAGCAATTTGTTGATTATATTGTTGCAACAAGCGTTATAAGCCATGGGGTTAATCTTCCAGAGATTCGTGTCATCTATATGACTTTCAAAGTGGAAAACTACGATTTTTATTTGCAAATGGTAGGAAGAGGGGGACGAAGTGGGGGAAAGTTTGATTTACATACCTTCAATCATGAATATTTTAAGTGGGAAGATCTTTTGTTTGGTTTCTTAAGAACTCTTTTAAAAAGGTTTAGTAATAGAGTGTATTCTTTATTATATTGTTTTTATGAAAATTGAAGGAATATTGATTCATAAAACTGCCTATAAAGAAAGAGATTTGATTTGCAAACTTCTTTTACGTTCAGGAAAAGTGATGAACATTTATGTTTATGGCGGAAGAGGTGGTGGCAAGACTCAAAAAGGATCAATCTTAGAAACAGGATATATGCTTGCGGTTGAGATTGCCCCAAGAAGAAAAAGACTAGAAACAGATATCGCCATTGCTAAGGAGTATAAACTTTTATGGAGCCCTAAGCATATTCGTTTAAATTTTCAAGCATTTTATTTATCCCATTTTTATCTTGAATTTATTGGAAAAATGGCGGTTGAGTCTGATGGGCATGATGTCCATGAGGAGGATCATGATGGGTTGTTTAATGTTTTAAGTAATGCCTTCTTTTATTTAGACTTAGCAGTTGAAAAACAAAATTACCAACTCCCATCTCATCTGTTTTTATTTTTTGCAAAACTTTCAATTCATTTAGGGATTTGGCCTAATACTCAAGAGTGTTTGTATTGTGACAAGCTATTTAAGGCCACAGATATTTGTTTGTTTGAGCCTAAGGATGGTGGGTTTTACTGTTCCGAATGTGGCTCTAAAAAAGATGAGTATTTGTCAGAGAATCAATATCTTTTGTCTGAATATCAAAGTACTCAAAAAATGCGTTTATTATTAGATGCGATCTATTCCTTACCTTATAAAAACTTTGATAAACTTCATGAAGTCTCTTTTGGACATGCTTTTGCTTTATTTAGTTATATCAATTATCAATTTGGCTTTGCAAAAGAATTATTTAAGTCTTGGAAAATTCTAGAAAAATAACGGCTAACGGCTGAATCAACTTGCTAAAGTTGTTTCATGAGCTTTGCAAGATCATGATCAATGATTTGAATCGTTTTAAGGCCAGCGTTTTTTCCCGCTTCGATATCGCTTTTTTTGTCTCCCACCATATAACTGAGACTTTTATCGATATTATATTTTTCACAAAGTTTATTTATAAGGAGAGGGGATGGTTTACGGCATTGACATTTGTCTTCAGGGCGATGAGGACAAAAGGCGATCTCTTGAATATTGATTTGATGTTTTTCTAATTCAGTTAAGAGAGCTTGGTGAAAATTGTGCATGTCTTTTTCGGTAAAATAACCTCTACCAATCCCTGATTGATTAGTCACAATAAATAAAAGGTAATTTGCCTCCTGCAAATATTTAAGAGTTTTTATGGCATCATGAACAAATTCAAGGTCTTTTATTTGATACATATAATTTTTATCTTTGATCAATGTATCATCACGATCGAAAAAAATGGCCTTAGGTGACATGGAAACCTTTCTATTTATCTAGTTAATACTTTGAAATTAAAACATAAAGGAGTTGATCATGTCACTTAATAATGAGTTCGCGTTGGGAAAGCGAATCTCATCTTAGAAAAATTCAAAAATACCGCAATGCATGTATTTGAGTTACGATCCTTTCTTTTCATACTCACTCAAAACAGTTAAAATCGCATCATGTTAAATTTATTAAAGATGATGTTTCCTTTTCTTAAGCCTTATTTGCGAATGGCCATTTTAGCTGCACTATGTTCGATTCCCTTAGCTGCAATTAAAGCTTATCAAACATATTTTATTAAAAACGTTATTGATGGAATTTTTACTCCACAAGCTAATGAGGATATGGCCTTTAAGTTGGCAGGAATCTTAATTGGCTTAGGACTTTTAAATTATCCTTTTCGTTATATGCATTTTTACGGCATGAGAATGGTAGTTGATCAAGCAACATGTGACATCAGAAAGAAAATTTATGCTAAATTTCAAAGCCTGTCGACAGGGTATTACTCTGGGGCAAAGCAAGGAAATTTACTCTCGGTCATGATAAATGATACAGCTATTTTTGCTGAAGCTTTTATGCATAGTCTTTCTTTGATTCGAGAACCTTTAACAGCATTAGGCTTACTGGGCGTCGCTCTCTATCATGATTGGAAGTTAACTCTTATTATTTTTGCCGTCCTGCCTTTTTTTCTACTTATCTTTAATGTGACCGGCAAGAGAATTAGGCGTTATGTTTCACGGGCTCAAGCAGATACAGCAGAAATGACTCATCATGCTGCAGAAGGACTGGTAGGGCAAAAAATTATTAAAGCCTTCTCCCTTCAAAAATATATGCTTCTTCGTTTTGAAAAGGCGCAAAATATGTTTCTTGGGCATAAAAGAAAAAGTAATTCAGCTGAAGAGCATTCACATCCTTTAGTGGAAACTGTAGGTTCTTTTGCTTTTGCCTTTGTTATTGTTATGGCATTTTATCGCCATAGAGATGGAGGCTTGAGTGTTGGAGAGTTTTTCTCTTTTGTGGGGGCCCTTGCCATGTTTATGGATCCTGTAAGAAAGTACTCCAAGGCCAATACAAAGCTGAATCAAGCAAGAGCAGCAGCTCGTAGAATTTTTAATCTTTTAGCTGAGACAGAAGAGAGTGATCGGGGAAAGCTTATCCTTAAAGACTTTAAAAAATCAATTGAGTTTAAAAATGTAACCTTTTCTTATGGAAAGGCAAATGTGATAGAGGATTTCAACCTTGTCATTACAAAGGGAGAAAAAGTGGCCCTGGTGGGACTTTCAGGATCTGGAAAGTCTACCCTTATCTCACTTCTTATGCGTTTATATGATGTGGAAAAAGGCGATATTTATATTGATGGTGTTAATATAAAGGATTATACATTAGCTTCACTGCGGGACAGTTTTGCATTAGTTTCTCAAGACATTTTTCTTTTTAATGATACTGTTCGAGAGAATTTGTGTGCTGGAGAAAATTATAGCGTTGAGCAAATCGAACATGCTTTAGAGGTGAGCTACGCCAAAGAGTTTATTGATAATTTACCTGAGAAGCTCGAAACACCCATCGGTGATAGAGGTTTAAAACTTTCTGGGGGACAGAGCCAGAGATTAACCATCGCACGTGCCTTTTTAAGAGATTGTCCTATTTTACTATTTGATGAAGCAACATCAGCTTTAGATAATGAATCTGAAAAAGTTGTGCAAAAGGCTTTAGATAAAGTTGCAAGCCATAAAACTGTTTTGGCCGTTGCTCATAGACTGAGTACGATTCAAAACTATGATCGTATTATTGTCATGAAAGAGGGCAAAAAGATTGAAGAGGGGCGACATGGCAC
Organism: Halobacteriovoraceae bacterium; assembly: GCA_002706205.1. GTDB lineage: Bacteria > Bdellovibrionota > Bacteriovoracia > Bacteriovoracales > Bacteriovoracaceae. The sequence continues at coordinate 11,854 of PAKC01000100.1, read as the reverse complement.
TCTTCTCCAGCAAGGGGGAGAGTATAAAAAACTTTATGATCTCACTTTGTCGGAGGCATAAAATACCATTGCCTAAAAACGATAGAAAATGTTATTTATAAGGATAATTTAAAGAGGTTAATGTATGGAAATTAAAAAAGCACAAGATATGCAAGAAATAGTAAGTCTGAGTAAAAGAAGAGGCTTTATTTTTCAAAGTTCTGAGATATATGGTGGTTTAGGTTCTTGCTGGGATTATGGACCTTTAGGCGTTGAGCTTAAGCGTAATGTCAAAGATTCTTGGTGGAAAGCTATGACCTATCGAGAAGATATTGATGGGATCGATGCTTCAATTTTAATGCATCCAACTGTTTGGAAAGCCTCTGGCCATATTGATGGTTTTTCGGACCCCTTGGTCGATTGTAAAGAATGTAAAGCGCGTTTTAGGGCCGACAAGATTGACTTAACGGCTCCTTGTGAGTCATGTGGAGCAAAGGACTCTTTTACTGAACCAAGAGATTTTAATCTGATGTTTGAAACGACGATGGGGCCAGTTAAAGATTCAGGATCAGTTGTTTATTTAAGACCAGAAACAGCGCAAGGAATTTATACCAACTTTTTAAATGTTCAATCAACCATGAGAAGAAAACTTCCCTTTGGTATTGCTCAAATTGGAAAAGCTTTTCGTAATGAGATTACGCCAGGAAATTTTATCTTTAGAACACGCGAGTTTGAACAAATGGAAATGCAATACTTTATTAAACCTGGAATGCAAGCCGAGGCCATGGAAAAATGGAAAGAGCTGAGATGGCAATGGCACCTAGATCAGGGAATTGATCCTAAAAATTTAAGATGGCATGATCATGGAGATGACCTTGCTCATTATGCAGAAGCAGCTTTTGATATTGAATATAAATTTCCTATTGGTTGGGATGAAATGGAGGGGGTTCACTCTAGAACAGATTTTGATCTGGCCCGACACGCTGAATTTTCTGGTAAGAATTTAAATTATGTTGATCAGGCCGATGGTAATAAAAAATATATCCCTTATGTGTTAGAGACGTCAGTTGGTTGTGATCGCCATATTTTAGCTCTTTTATGTGAAGCCTATCGAATTGAAAACCCCGGTACTAAAGAAGAACGAACAGTTATGGGATTTATCCCTAAAATGGCCCCAATCAAAGTTGCTGTCTTGCCTTTGATGAAAAAAGCACCATTAGAAGAAAAGGCAAAACCTATTTTTGAACTTCTTCAGAAAAAATACAAATGTGAATACGATACGGCCGGAAATATTGGAAAGCGTTATCGTAGACAGGATGAGATAGGAACTCCTCTTTGTATTACTGTTGATTATGATACTTTAGATGACTTGGCCGTGACGGTAAGAGATAGAGACTCTATGCAACAAGAGCGGGTTAAGATTGATAATTTAGAGGAATATATTCTCAAAGTATTTAAGTTTTAAAACCTCATTATTTTTATCAGGTATGTTCTCGTTTTATTTTTTGTTTTGGGCTTAATGAGCCTTTTGCTTTGTTGTGATTGTTTGGCACAATGAAAAAAAAATATCATAATATCTTCAGTTATAAATAAGGAAAGGATTTTATAATGAAAAAATGGGTATATCGTTTTAGTGCTGAACAAACAGATGGAAATAAATCAATGAAAGACCTGTTAGGAGGCAAAGGAGCTAATTTAGCAGAAATGTGCAGCTTAAAGCTTCCTGTCCCTGCTGGTTTTACGGTTTCTACCGAAGCTTGTTTAGATTTTTACGAGCAAAAAAGAACAATTTCAAATGATATAAAAGAACAAGTAAAAGCAGCCTTGCAGGAGGTTGAGGGAATTACGGCTAAAAAATTTGGCGATGCAAAGGACCCTTTACTTTTTTCGGTTCGTTCAGGGGCCAGAGTGTCTATGCCAGGAATGATGGATACCGTTTTGAACTTGGGAATGAATGATAAAACAGTTGAAGCCATGGCCAAAAAAACAGGTAACGCTAGGTTTGCTTGGGACTCGTACCGACGTTTTATCCAAATGTTTGCTAATGTTGTTATGGGAATTAATACTTCGATTTTAGAGTCACAATTAGAGGACTTAAAAGAAGCAAGATCTTATACAGAAGATACTGAGTTGGATGCTGATGATTTAAAAGAGTTAGTAGAAGTTTATAAACAAGTTTTGATGGAGGAGTTTGGAAAAACATTTCCTCAAGATCCTATGGAGCAACTGTGGGCAGCAATAGGTGCTGTTTTTAGTTCTTGGCAAAACCCTAGGGCCATAAAGTACAGACAAATGAATGGTTTTTCAGATAAATGGGGAACGGCAGTCAATGTTCAGTCAATGGTCTTTGGAAATACGGGAGAGAAATCTGGGACAGGTGTTTGTTTTACTCGAAACCCTTCAGATGGAGAAAAAGTTTTTTTTGGTGAATATTTAATGAATGCACAGGGTGAGGATGTTGTGGCCGGAATCCGCACGCCAGCACCAATAAATGAGGCGAGTAAAAATGAATCTAATAAAAAATTAAAAACTTTAGAAGAGGTTATGCCAAGTGCCTTTGAACAGTTGGTGGAAATTTATCAAAAGTTAGAGTCTCACTATAAAGATATGCAGGATATAGAATTCACGATTGAAGATGAAAAATTGTATATCCTTCAAACGCGAAATGGAAAAAGAACGATTAATGCTGCTTTAAAAATAGTGGTGGATCTAGTGAACGAAGGAATCATTTCTGAAAAAGAAGCTGTCTTAAAAATTAAGCCTGAAGATTTAGACAAATTATTACATCCAAGACTTGATCCTAAGGCAGATAAAAAATTAATGGCAACAGGTTTACCAGCATCACCGGGAGCGGCGAGTGGACAGATTGTTTTTGATTCAGATGTTGCCGTTGAATGGGCCGAAAAAAATAAACAAGTCATTCTTGTTAGACAAGAAACGAGTCCCGAAGATATTGGGGGAATGAATGCGGCTGTCGGAATTCTTACGGCAAGAGGAGGGATGACAAGTCATGCCGCTGTTGTTGCTAGAGGTATGGGAAAAACATGTGTCGCAGGGTGTACAACGTTAGAGATTCATGAAAAAAATAAAGTTTTAAGGATTTCTGGAAAAGAGTTTTTTGAAGGTGATTATATTACTTTTGATGGAAGTACAGGGGAAGTTTATGATGGAATTGTTCCAACTATTGCCGCTGAAATTTCTAATAATTTTGCCACTTTTATGGCCTGGGCAGATGAATATAGAACGATGAAGGTGAGAGCAAATGCTGACAATCCGCACGACTCACAAGTTGCGATTAACTTTGGTGCTGAGGGAATTGGTTTATGTCGAACAGAGCATATGTTTTTTGCTCCAGAAAGAATTTTAGCTGTAAGAGAGATGATTTTTGCTTTAAACAGGGAAGAAAGAAAGCTTGCTTTGGATAAGATTCTTCCTTATCAAAGATCCGACTTTGAAGGTATTTTTAAGGAAATGGCCGGTAAGCCGGTTAATATTAGGCTTTTAGATCCTCCTTTGCATGAGTTTCTTCCTTACAAGGATTCAGAGGTTCAAGACCTTGCTGATGTTTTAGGTGTGGAAGCTTCAGTTATAGAGCAAAGAAAAGAGAGCTTACACGAATTTAATCCAATGCTTGGACATAGAGGATGTCGTCTTGGAATTACTTATCCGGAAATTTATAAGATGCAAGTGAGAGCGATTATTGAAGCGGCTATCAATATGAAAAATGAAGGAGTTGAGGTTATCCCAGAAATAATGATTCCTCTTGTTTCAGACAAAGAAGAATTATCTCTTTTAATGGAAGAAGCTCGAGCAGAAATAGCTGTTGTGTTTAAGGAAAAAAGTGATGAAATTGATTATAAGATGGGAACAATGCTTGAGCTTCCACGGGCTTGTATAACTGCTGATGAAATTGCTACTGTAGCAGAGTTCTTTTCATTCGGAACAAATGATTTAACTCAAACGACATTTGGGTTGTCACGAGATGATTCTGGAAAGTTTTTACCTATGTATGAAACCAGAGGCATTTATCCTAAAGATCCCTTTGTAAGTTTAGATCAAAAAGGTGTCGGTTTTTTAGTTGAACACGCAGTAAAAGTGGGAAAACGTGAGAATCAACATCTTCACTGTGGTATTTGTGGTGAGCATGGTGGAGAACCAAGTTCAATTGAGTTTTGCCAAAAAGCAGGACTTGATTATGTGAGTTGTTCACCTTTTAGAGTTCCGATTGCAAGATTAGCAGCAGCTCAAGCTGCAATTAATTTGAGTTAATGCAAGAATTAATAAACTTATCTCAAGAATATTTATTAGGCTCTCATAGTGATGCCGTTGCTGTGGCAGTTTTAGACTTTAAGAGTCATACATATGAGAGTTTTGAAATTTTTCATCATGAAGTTAATTTAAAGTCTTCAAAGATTTTTTTTGATTACGCTAGCCTTACAAAACCGTTAACAAATAGTTTCTTAGCACTAAAAGAAAAAGTTTCAGCTAAAGATTTACTTTTACTTTTAAATCATAAGGCAGGTCTTCCTGCGTGGGGGCTTTTGCCAAAACATGGTTGGAAAGAGCAAATTCAGTCTTATCCCATTGTTGAAAGTGAAACTCTATATTCCGATTTTTCGGCATTGAGGTTTATGCTTGAGTTAGAGCAAAAGATGGGTGCTCAATACCAGGATCTTGTTTTTCAAAACTTGGACCCTGAAGTGAAGTATTGGAGAAACTTAACACCGGATGATTTTTGTGTGCCAAATGGATTTTATCATGGCAAACCAAATATTGGAGCTGTTCACGATCCTAATGCTTATAACCTCAAGGAGTTTACTTCGCATGCAGGGTTATTTGGAACAATTGATGCTTTAGCAAAAAGCTTGATTGGGTTTAATAAAAATAATGATTTACTCGATGTTCTTACCCCAGTGTTAGAAAATAAAAGTTCACGCTTTGTTTATGGTTTTGATACGGTGGAAAACCCAGAGGCCACTTTGGCTGGGAAGGGATGTTCAAGCTCAACCTTTGGACATTTGGGTTTTACTGGAACTTCTTTTTGGATTGATGCTCAAAGACAAAAAGGATGGATTCTTTTATCAAATGCGACTAAGTATTTTTGGTTTGATAAACAAGAATTAAATTTATTAAGAAAAAAAATTGGAGAGTTAGTATGGCAAAAATTTTAGTCCTTCTGTGTGTTTTCTTTTCTTTAAAGAGTTATGCTCAAAGATATATCCTCGTCAGTGACTTAGATGATACGGTTAAAATTACTAATGTCTCAGACTTCTCAGAAGCTGTACGTAATGCCTTATTCAGCACTAAAGCTTTTCAATCGATGCCAAAACTATTTTCAATCATGGGAGAATATGTTGAGGATATTTATATTTTAACAGCTTCACCAAGTTTTCTTAATTCGAGAGTTGATCATTTTTTAGCGAAGAATAAAATACAAGTTCGAGAGGTCTTTTTAAGGAATCTTTTTAGAGATAAGGATAAGTATACTTATAAATTTAGCACACTCGAGCGAATTAAAGATGAAAACCCTGATGCTCAAATGATTTTATTGGGAGATGATGTGGAGATCGATGCAAAGGTTTACAAAGACTTTGAGCAAAAGTATCCAGAGAATATTGCAGCCATCTATATTCATACTGTTAAGAAAAATAAACTTCCAGTCGGAATAAAATCTTTTTATACGGCTTATGATATCGCCCTGGAGGAGTATCTAGCCAAGCGAATGAAATATTCCGACAGTTTTGGTGTGGGCAAGGATGTTCTTATTAGCACAAAAATGGATCAGTACTTACCACATTTTGTTTATTGTCCCTCCAAAGAAAGTGACTTTAAAGATTATTCATTAAATGGACTTTCTCTAATAACTAGGCAGGTTGAGAGAAAAATCTTATCTTATTGTCGCTCTATTCAGTAAAAACAAACACTTACTGGTGAACAATCTTTTTACACCTCATTATAAGATTTTTAAGCCTATCGATTACTATTTTAATTATAGTTAAACTTATCTAATAATTTCTTAAATGAGGAGAATGTTTTATGATAAGAAGTTTTTCTTTTTTTTTCGTCATGACTTTGTGTTGTTATGTTCAAGCAGGAAACTCAAAGGCTGAATTGCGAAACTATGTGGATAAGGTAGATAATGAATATGTGATTATTAGTGACTTTGACGACACTATTAAGAGGTCATATCTAGGATCAAGTTTTTATGTCGGGGCCATTGCAAATGCACTAAATTGGAAAAAAGAGTATTGGGCCATGCCGGAGCTTTTACAGGCAATGAAAGTTAATGCCGCCGGCTTAGTCATTTTATCAGCTTCACCTCATATATTAAGAGCACCAATTCAAAAATTACTTAAAAGCAATTCTATTAATTATCAATATCTTTTTACTCGAGACTTGTTAGGTCAAGATAAAGAGGACTTTAAGTACAATGCTATTTATGATGTCATTTATGAAACTCAAAAAAATATCGTTCTTTTGGGTGATGATTTGGAATTAGATCCTGATATCTATCGAAGTATAAGAGATGACTTTTCAGATAATGTTCAGGCTATTTACATTCACAAAGTTTTAAATGAGACTGACTTGTCTGACCTGAAGTCTTACTTTATTCCTTTTGAAGTAAGTCTCTATGAATATGAAGAAGGGCGAGTTAACCTAGAACAAGTAAAGGTAATTGGAAGAAAAATCTATAATGCACAAAAAGAAGATATAGAGGATATTATTCCAGACTATGCTTATTGCCCTCTTAGTGTTGATGAGTTTTATCATGTATCAGATCGAGAACTCCAAACATTACAAGAAAAAATTTATCAAAGGTTAGTTCAATATTGTCGCTCTCGAGACTAGTTGGTTCTAAGTAGACGAAAAAATTAATTTAGCTTATCATATTTTCTAAGAGGATAATTATATGAATTTAGAAAATATGGTGTTGAATAAAGAACTGGCCGACATAAAAGATCAAGTTAAGAGTATTTTCTTTTATCGAATTTGTGGGACAGGTATGGGGGCATGTGCCTGCCTTGCTAAAGAGGCGGGATTTGAAGTTGCTGGTGCTGATGTCACTTTTTCCCCTCCCATGAGCACTTATTTAGAAACATTAGATATTCCCCTTAAAAACTTAGATGAGTTAACACATCAAGACCTTCAAAAGTACGATTTAATAGTCGTAGGCAATTCTGTTCCAAGAAATAGTGAACATGCAAAATTTGTAGAACAGGCCGGTGTCTCCTTTACCTCCTTCCCCAGTTTTTTGGGCGAGTTTATTTTAAAGGAAAGAGAAGTTATTGGTTTGGCCGGAACCCATGGTAAAACCACCTCTACTTATTTTTTAGCGCAGATGTTAGAGAACTTAGGAGAGGAAGCTGGGTATTTTGTGGGAGGAATTATTGATGGAAGGCCTCCATCTCGTCTGGGTAAAAGTAAGTATTTTATTATTGAATCAGATGAATATGACAGTGCTTATTTTCAAAAAATATCTAAATTTCGCCTATATAAATTGAATCATATGATTTTGACTTCTTTGGAATATGATCATGCAGATATTTTTGAGAGTATTGAAGATATTAAAAAAGAATTTGCCGCCATTATTCCCCATTTGAGTGGCTGTATTGTTGCAAATGATGACTACACCGCAATTAAGGAATTGGAACAAGAGTTTCCGCAAAAAGAATGGAAATATTATGGGACTAAAACGCCAACAGGTCCTTCGCATATAAAGAGTAATGAAAAACTATCTTCTTTTCACCTTGAGCTCGATGGCAAAGATTATCTTTTTGAAACAAATGTGGTCGGGGTACATAATATTTTAAATATTTCAGCTTGTATCAAGGTTCTTTTTGAAGTTGGTTTTACAGTCGAAAAACTACAACAGTCTGTTAAGCATTTAGCGATGGTAAAACGTAGGCAAGAAGTGAGAGGTTTTTATCATCATTCTTTGGTTATTGATGACTTTGCTCATCATCCTAAGGCCATTACCCTGACTTTAGATGCTTTAAAGGCGAAGTATCCTCATAAAAAGTTGGTGACTGTATTTGAGCCTATTTCTGCGACAGCACGAAGTTCTGTTTTTCAAAAAGAGTTTGCTCGCTCTTTGCAAAAATCACCACAAGTCATCATTGCGGTGAATCCTCTTAAAACGACTGTTGAAAAGTCAAAAAACTTGGATACACAACAACTTGTAAACGACTTAAACTCTAGTGGAGTAGAAGCAAAAGAAATCTTTGATGTCGATACGTTAATGTCACAACTTAAAGATTGGAGTGGTGAAGATAAATTAATAGCAGTTCTTAGTAATAGAACTTGTATTGGCTTATGGGAGTCTAAGTTTGTTCAAGAGCTTATCTAAATATTTTGTTATTTTTTTAGTTGCTATCTTTTCATTTACCACCATGGCAAAAGAGCGTCCTATTGATTGGGATGGAAATATTTATAAAATTATTAATAACTACACAAAGGTTCATCGAAAATTTTTTAAAAAAGTCTGTCAACCAAAAGTTGAACCCATGTATATGAAGCTTTTACGTGAATATCGTGGACAAGGTTATTATTTACCGAAACTCGGTGACAATATTGATCGTCAAGCTATTATTTCGAATTTGCATCATTTTTCTAAAAAGATTCGTTTTATTGATAAACAAATTGAGCGCTTAAAAAAAACAAAAAAACTGATAAAGTTTGAACTCCTTCATAATGAACTCAATGAAATTGTTGAAAGTTTGCTCGACTTAAAAAAGCAAAATCATTTGGCGATTAGTGAAGATAGAAAAAAAAGGATTCTGAATGAATCAAGAAGTGCACTAAAAAGACTTAAAAAGCAGTTCGAAATTTATACTGATCAAATACATTTTTTAAAAAGTTATGGGTTTCCTAATGATTTTTTAGAATATAGAAAAAAATATGAAAAATATAAACACCTAGAGGGCAAGGCAAATAAAAAAATTGCCAATAAAACGTATTTTTTTAGGAAAATTGTTGAGGATGGAGCATTAGATCCTAATAAAACGAGACCAGACAAATACATCAGAACGACCTTGGACACATTATATTTAAATATTCAAAAGGAAGAAGATTTTTTATCTGAAAATGTTCGTTATGATTTAGAGTGGATAGAAAGAAATATTGAGCGAATAATGGATCGCGGAAAAAGAGTTATCCTGTCTCGGCTAGAAGAGTGGAAAGAACGAACAGAAAAAAACTTTAAGTTCTATCAAGAATTAGTTCAACTAAAGAATAAAGACAAAGCAAAAAAATTAGTTAAAAAAGAAAATGAGGCAACTCATCGTCTTAAAGAGTTTGTCTATAAAAAACAGGCTGAAGTTTATGAGTTTTGGACTAAGCAATCAACATTAAATAAAGCTCTTTTTGCACTGGAAACAATTTTAGTTCATGAAGTTGGGGTGATTGATGGCGAGCATGGGTTAGAGCGACAAAGTGTGACTCAAGTTGTTTTAAATCGTTATCATGATGATTTTTATAATCAACTTGAGCCAGATCAACCTATTGTAAAATATATATCGGATGATATTGATATCGAAGATGAGCATTGGTTAAATGTCCTTTTTAAGATTGGTGAATTTTCTTTTACCTATCATTATATCCCTGCTGTCGCTGGGATTTATTGTCCAGATATGAGTCGTCGAGGACGCTCTATTAGAAAGAAAAATTTAAAAATAGCTCTTAAAGCTATTAAAAACTATGATACATCTTTTAACGCTTTTAGATATTTTTCACGAGTTTCTATGTTGGGAAAGATTGATATGTCCACTGTTTGGACTGGTTACGAAAGATTACCAGAGATGGTAGGTTATAAAGCGACGAAACAAAGAAAGCTTATTAGTTATTACTTAGCGGATAAATATCAGTACTTGTATACTTTTAAAAGTCGTCGAGGGATTACTTATACCGTTTTAAAAATTGATGGAACGACTTACTCGATGCGTTGGGAGAAAGGTTCGCCTGTTTTTTATGATTACCGTAATCCCCATTATTTCACTTATTTTTCTAAGAAAAATTAATTGTCCATATGTGACAATACGTGTATAAATGCATGTTAGGAATTAGTGTATTATTTATTTATATCAATGGAGCTTGTCTATGCTAAAAAACTATATCTTTACTTCAGAGTCTGTAACAGAGGGACATCCGGATAAAATTGCAGATCAAATTTCCGATTCAATTTTGGATGCACTATTAGAACAAGATGCTAATTCTCGTGTTGCTTGTGAAACCATGGTGACGACTGGACTTATTCAAATAGCTGGTGAGATTACGACTACTGCGAATATTGATTATCATGAAATTGCTCGTGAGACGGTAAGAAAGATAGGTTATGATCATTCAGATAAAGGCTTTGATGCTAATACTTGTGGAGTTAATTTAGCTTTAGATAAGCAGTCACCAGATATTGCTCAGGGAGTTAATGAAGGTGAGGGCGTTGATCTTGACCAAGGGGCCGGAGATCAAGGTTTAATGTTTGGTTATGCTGTTAATGAAACAGATTCTTTTATGCCGTTGACGATTGATCTATCTCATAAACTTGCAAAAAGACTTTCAGATGTTAGACATGAAAATATTTTACCAGGACTTAGAGCAGATGGTAAAACCCAAGTTTCTGCCCAATATATTGATGGCGCTTTAAAAAGAATTGATGCCATCGTTGTTTCGACTCAGCATGCAGAGAGTATTACTCAAAAACAACTTCATGAAGGGATTAGAGAAGAAGTTATTAATAAAATCGTTGATCCAAGTATGATTGATAAAGAAACAAAAATTTATATTAACCCGACTGGTAAGTTTGTTATTGGTGGACCAATGGGTGATGTTGGGTTAACTGGAAGAAAAATCATCGTTGATACATATGGTGGTCATGGGGCCCATGGTGGAGGAGCTTTTTCAGGGAAAGATCCTTCAAAAGTTGATCGCTCAGCAGCTTATGCTGCAAGACAGGTTGCAAAGCATGTTGTTGCTGCAGGTTTAGCTGAAAGAGCTTTAGTTCAAGTTGCTTATGCTATTGGTGTTTCTCGTCCGATGTCATTTTTAGTCGATACCTTTGGAACTAATAAGGTGGATCAAGATGCCATTACAGCAGCAGTGAATGACATATTTGATATGAGGCCAAAGGCAATTGTTCAAAGATTAGATTTATTGAGACCCATTTATGCAGAGACTGCAGCTTACGGCCACTTTGGAAGAGAAAGCTCTAAGGGCTTTAGTTGGGAAAATTTAACATATTTAGATGAGTTAAAGTCACGATTTTAAAAAAAGAACAAAGTTTTCGATAAAAAGCCCTCGCTTTTGCCGAGGGCTTTTTTTTGTTCAATTAATCAGTATTATTTTATTATGGATGAAATTTATTTTTTAGTTCGATTTACTCCCTTTTGGTCTATTCCTATTTTTTTGATAGCTGCTGAGATGACCTATATTTTTTGGATTCGAAAGAAAAAACGACTCATTATTTTTTGCGCCACTGTTTCGATCATATCATTTTGCTGTACGGTTGGTTATTATGTTGCTGGTGGCCCAGAGAAATCAGTTGAAAGCCTTATGCAGCTGGTATGGTATTTTACGCGATAATTAATCCCCACCGTAATAGGTCGGTTAAGAATTTTTAAAAACCGACTTACTAAATTGATGATAGAGAAAACTCAAACTTAGTAACGAACCCCTAGAGTGCTTTTAAAAAGGGGCTCCCTTGAGGCGCTAGTGAGCAGTTATGCTCGAAGTCAATAATTTCAAATTTGAAATAAGTTTTTCTGTCCAGACATCTAGAAACTTTAAATAGTTACATAATAACAGCTTCTGTCTGTGAGTTTGAGTTTTCTCTTCTATCCCCACCGTAATAGAAGATATGGATGACCACCCTTTTAATCTGGGA
>PAKC01000099.1 GCA_002706205.1 Halobacteriovoraceae bacterium | reverse complement strand
TTCAATATCTTTATCTGGATAGTGGTTTAAAAAGAAATGTGCAATTTCATGGCCTAAACTGAACCTAAGGCGTGTTTCTGGTTGATTTGAATTTAATAGAATTCCAGAAGGTCTTATATTTTCTTGTCCTCTTACAAATGCACCTGAGAGTTTACTTAGTGCAGAGAACTTTATCTGGATACCTAGTTTTGTTGCGATTTGATAAACATCAACAGGAGCTTCTGATACCTCAGAAAGATCAAGTAACTCTTTAACAGCTATTTTTACGACATTGCTTTTTGCTAAGGTGCAAGGCTTGTATTTAGATTCTTCTGATTCCAGTTCTTGAACAAAGGATTTTAATTCTTCTTTATCTACTTGCGATAAATCGTCATCAACTTTCATCCGTCCACTAAATTGAACATCTGCACTTTTAGAAAAATCATCTCCAAACTCTAAGATTTCATCTGGAGTACATAAAAAGAGTTTGCAAAGTTTAACTAACTCGTGAAGCTCTACTTTTCGTTCAAGATCTGACTCAAGTGCAGACATTGCACTTTTTGTTAATCCTAAATACTCCGCAACTGAGTACTGGCCTAAGCGTAACCACTTTCTGTAACTAACAATTTTTTCTTTTAGAAGAATTGGATTCATTAAATTCCTTATCGGTTCCGTCCAGTAATGGCCGACTTTTAAAATCGGCCATATAAAAAATAATACAAGAAAACAGATATTTATACAAATGATTTCGCTGTTTCTATGGTGAAAATCCTGAATATCAGGAATTTCTTGACATTAATTCGATGTGACATTAATCTAAAGGTAGGAAAAGTACTATAGCAATGAGGCTAAGTATTAGAAAGAAGTAGAAATATAATGAGAGTTGAATTTAATGGAATAAAAAAACCCTTAATTGATTAACTGATCTGACAGAAGTCTAAATTCGATAAATAATTAAGGGTGATTTTCTAAGCAATTATTATTCTGCACAATTTTTTATCGTAAGTCAATTAAGGGGAAGTTTCCCATCCAGTGATTGGAAGCCTTATAAAATTCTGTTCAACAAAAATTAATATGAACAAATCTTATAAATAAGGGGGAAACAATGTCTCAGTATAAGATTAAATTGAATAATGAATTATGTAGTTTTAATAGTAGAGAAGTTTTAGGAAAAGATATCATAAAATGTATCGATGGAAACTTTGATACCTTGGTTCTTGTGGCCAGAGGGGAGAAAAGAGAAGTTGTATCATTAGATAGTGTTGTTGATTTAGGTACAGAAGGGACCGAGAGATTTGAAGCATTTGATTCAGCAACAGCTAAAACATTTTCTTTAAATTCCAAGGTTTTCTATACAAATGATTCAGAGTTATCTGTTAAATCAATTTTGGAATATGCAGGTCTTTTTCCTCAAAACGATTATTATTTGGGCATTGAGGAAGGTACTGGTAATGCAATTTACTTGTCTCGTGATACTGATGTTAACATTTCAGCTCTTCAAGGTAAGAATCTACTAGCTCTTCTAAAAGATGAAGCTTATTCCATTAAGGTTGGCGGAACTCGCTACTTCTTTTCAGATGATAAAGTTATGGGTGAGAAAATACTTACAACAGCGGGGAAATTGCCAATTACTGAATATCAGTTAGTGCAGAAGTTTCAAGGTAAGAGAAGAGAGTTGATAGCACCTGATGATATTGTTGACCTCGCTGAACCAAAGATTGAAAAGTTTGTTGTGGTACCTTGTGATCAAACTGAAGGGTCAGAGTTACGTAGAAATTTTACTTTGCCTGACGTTGATACTAACTTTCTAGAAAGTCTCGGTAACGACTTTGAGCTTGTTACTGAAAATAATGTCAATAGAGTTGTGGTAAAGAATTTTAAAGTATTACCAGGGTATAAACAAACTGAAGTTGACTTTAACGTTAGAATCGAAAAGCTTTATCCTGATGTTCAAATTGATATGGTCTATTTTTACCCACATTTAGAAAGGCTAGATGGCAAGCCTATCAAAGCTATTGCTCAAGATTCATTTGATGGTAAATCTTGGCAAAGATGGTCTCGCCACAGAACAGCTAAACATCCTTGGAAGCCAGGTGTAGATAATTTAGAAACTCACTATACTTGCATCCAGTCTTGGTTGGAACGGGAGCTTTTGAAATGAGTAAAACTATAAAAAAAGTTAACATTCCTTTTTATTGTTACAGAGAAATGAGTACACATTTTGAAAACAGGGGGAGCGAAGCTATTGGCTTCGCTCTCTGTTCAAAAGCTGTTAGAGAAAATGATGTTTATTTGTTTATGAAGAAGTTCATGCCGATTTCTTATGAAAATACAGATTCTAGTCCTCAATATGTTAAGTGGAAATTTAAGGATATGATGCCTACTATTCAAGAAGCAGTGGATAATGGGTTATGTATTATAAAAGTTCACTCTCATCCAAATGGTTTTAACAATTTCTCAGAAACTGATAACAATTCAGATAAAGAGTTATTTCCGGCCATATATGAACTGACTGATGAAGACTCATATCATGTAAGTATGATCTTTTTAAAGAATAAAAGCCTAATTTCTAGATATGTTGATTCAGAAGGAACCTTTAAAGATATACCAAAAATCATAGTTCCTGATGATGATATTAAAATTTTTCATCGAGAAGAATTCGTTGGAACGTCTAGTAATTTTCAAAGAACCGCACAGGCATTTGGAAGCTTAACAGTTCAAAAACTACAAAAGCTCAAAGTAGCTGTCGTAGGGGCTTCAGGAACTGGAGATCCCACAGTGACTCAATTAATTCGAAATGGAGTCGGTGATATAGTTATCATTGATCCTAAAGAAAGCCGCCAAGTAAATATGAATAGAATGTCACATTTAAAGGCTTCAGATGTTATGACAAAAAAGCCTAAGGCTGATGTTCTAAGAGATCATGCCATATCTACAGGTCTTAATGTAAAAGTTAAGTCTATTGTTAAAGATGTTGGAGATGAAGAAGTAATTAAAGAGTTATCGACATGTGATATTTTTGTAGGATGTATGGATTCAGTTAGGGGCCGGCACATCTTAAATAAGATATCGAGTAGCTATTGTGTCCCTTTTTTTGACATAGGTGTTCAATTAAAAGCTGATGGTTATGGTGGTATATCCTCAATGTGGGCATCTTACTTTTATATTAAACCAGGTGGCCCAAGTTTATATAGTCAGAAAGTCTATACGATGGATAAGCTTCAAGCCGAAACTATTAAATTTGATGATCCTGATCATTATAAAGATCTTCAAAAAAATGACTATATAGTTAATGTTGATGAGAGTGCTCCTGCAGTTATTTCAGTCAATAATATAATTGCTGGTTTATGTGTTCTCGATATACTCGGCCGTATTCATCCTTTTAGAGATGAAAGCAATTCTAAATTTAACTCTTATAGATTTAACTATTGTGAGTATGAGCCAGAATTTATTGAAGACCATGAACCTTGTTCGCTATTTTTAAAAAGTGTTTCAGAGGGAGATGAAATTTCACTGTTGAGAAACAGTAAAGGTTCAAAGTTAAATCAATATTATTCAGAGGATATGAATGCTAAAAGCACTGAAAAAACTGTATAATGCAATTTTTCTTATAAAGTATAAAGCGCATTTTGTTGATGACTTACCAAGTGAGCTTAAGCCCCATTTGATTTATATTGAAGGTCGAGCTGGAGAAGAGGATTTTGCCAAGTTTTTGTGCCCCTGTGGTTGTAATCTGCCAATAACCCTTTCTACTTTATCAATTACGAAAGATAGTTGGAAGATTAAATACAATGGACTCTTTAAGAAAAATGTAACTTTAATACCTTCAGTTAATAGGTTAAGTGGATGCCAAAGTCATTTCTTCATTAGAGAAGGGAGAGTCTTTTGGTGCGAATAGAGCAAATATCTAAAATTACTGTATAATCAAAGCCATGAAGAAGAAAAACCCTCCCGGCTTTTGGACTAAAGAGAGATGTTTAAAAGAGGCAAAAAAATATACTACACGAAATGCTTTTTATGAAGGTTGTAAGGCTGCTCACAAAGCAGCCAAGCGTGAAGGGTGGTTTGATGAAATATGTTCTCATATGACTTCACCAAGGAAAACTAATGGCTATTGGAATTTTGATAGCTGCGCAAAAGAGGCTAAAAATTATGAAACTCGATCTGAGTTTATCAAAGGTAGTGGTTCTGCATATAATTCTGCTCAAAGAAATGGTTGGTTAGATGAAATATGCTCTCATATGGTCTCACTACAAACAAAGGCTGGTACTTGGCAGAGCCTTGAAGCGTGTAAAGTAGAAGCTCTGAAATATCAATATAGAACTGATTTTGCTAATGGCTCGGCTGGTGCATACCTAGCAGCCTCTAGAAATGGTTGGCTAGATGAAGTATGTGCCCATATGGCAGAGAAAGAAAAAGAACCTTATGTTTGGTCTTTTGAGAAATGTAGAGAACTCGCACTAAATTTTAGTCACAGAAGTGAATTTGATAGAGAAGAACCAAATGCCTACAGAGCATGTTTGTGGCATGGGTGGGATAAGGAGCTTTTTTCTCATATGGAGCCTTTGGGCAATATGAATATGAAGAAAATCTATAAACTAACATTTAAAGATGGAAGTTTATATATTGGATACTCAGTAAACATTGTCCAGAGAGTTAGTTCTCATCTCAAAGGCAGTAGTAATAAATTTGTAAAGGAAAAAATTGATTTAGATGAATTTGTATGTATTGAGTACGGTGATCAATGGTTATCAGCAGTTGAGGCAGATGCATTGGAAAGAAAACTAATTACAGAAGCAAGGTTGTATTTGCCTGAACAGCTTGTACTAAATATCTTAGATGGTGGACAAAGAGGAAGTACTGAGAAGCATTGGGTTTACGGAAAGTGCAAAGAAGAGGCTCTGAAATTTTCAACTAGAACCGAATTTGCTAGAGCGACACCCGGTGCATATAAATCGGCAATTGAGAATAATTGGTTAGATGAAATTTGTAGTCACATGGATAGTATAGTTAATCCATATGGTTACTGGACAATCGAAAGGTGTGAGGAAGAGGCTTTAAAATATAACACACGAACTGATTTTCAAAAAGGTTCTCCAGCATCCTACACAGCAGCTCATGACAAAAATTGGATTGATCTTATTTGTGGTCATATGCAATTTATTAAACACCAGAAAGGGACTTGGGAATTTTTTGAAGCTTGCAGAGAGGAAGCATTAAAATATAAAACTAGAGCAAGCTTTCAAAAGGGAAGTAAAGGAGCATATAGGTCTGCTCGCAAATATGGTTGGCTGGATGCAATTTGCAGTCATATGACCTCTCGCCAAGTAAAAGAAGGGACTTGGCAAGTTAAGGAGAACTGTTTATTAGAAGCAAGAAAATATGAATACATTTCGGATTTCATGAGATCAAGTGGCGGGGCTTATAAAGCATGTAAGAGAAATGGATGGTTCGATGAAGTGTGCAGTCATCTGAAACGAAAATCGAAGGTAAATGGGTACTGGACTAAAGAGAACTGTTTGGCAGAAGCTAAAAAGTATAAAAATGCTAGTGAGTTTCAAAAAAATGCTGGTAGTGCCTATAATTCTGCTCAACGACATGGTTGGTTGAAAGAGATGATTTATTCAAAAAAATCAAACTAACTCCTTGTTACAATTAAAAAGTGAGAGTTTCTCATAGTTCCAGAGCTACACTCGATCACCAGTGAACATAATTGCCAAACTGTTTGATTGTTCTCCAACTGTTTAATATTATTTAAATAGCATAATTCTATCATTTCACGATGTCTTCACAACTAAACCCGAATTACAATTAAGGCCACAAGTGTTCACTCATTGGGGAGGTCTTATGGTCACAGCAGATAAAGTTTTTAACGAAACTCAACTAAAAAAGTTATTCAATAAACTTAAATCTGAAAAGGATAAATCTTTACTCGCAATTTACGATAGGCCAAAACTGTCAATGTTAAGCGAGGTTCGTGTGGTGATGGATTTCTATATGTTTTCAATCATGTCCAACACAGGGCTACGAGTGTCGGAACTCTTACAACTACGAGTTGAGGATATTGGTGATGATTATATAAGTATTCGTCGAGAGATATCTAAGAATGGGAAAGCCGGAAGTGTCTACTTTGGAAAAACTACGAGAGGCTTACTTGATGAGTATAGTGAATTTCGTAGTTTGAAGTTTGGTGACTTTGCTACGACTATACTATTCCCTTCTAAGCACTCCAAGAGTCGATCCTTAAGTCGTAGTCACCTTCATTGTCGACTAAAGTACTGGTTGAACTTATGTGGTCTCCCAAATCATTTATCAATCCATTCGCTCAGGCACACCTATGGTACAACCTGTTTGGACAATGGGTTGAGTTTAACTTTTGTTCTTACTGGCTGGAATTAAGTTTAGAACTTTTATCCACCATCGACCGAGTACATCCGAATAAAAATAATAATCAATTAGGGAAAGGTTCACTTCTACCTGATTACTACCTTAATGATAGAGAGGACTTTATTAAGTGGTTGGGTAATACAGCTAGGCACACCACAATAACTGCCTACGAATCGTTTTTAAGAATGTATATATTTCCTTTCTTTTTTGAAAAGCTTGAGTTGAAAAATCCAACGAAGTGGGATGATGATGCTATTTCAAGATGGAATGACTTTCTTTTTAAAAATGTTGATACATTAAGTACAAGAAATAGGATAAGAACTGGATTTAGACGTTATTTAAAATATCTTAAGTTTAGAAAACAAATTAAAAGAGTTCCACAGATATATAATGAATGTAAAAAAAGAAAAACTAAAGAAACGCCAATTCCAGGTGATTTACCAGAGTGGAGTGATGTTTTAGATTGGTTGAAAACGCTCCCAAAAGGTCGATACAGATTTATCAGAGCCGTGATGAAAGGTTTTGGACTTAGAATCTCTGAGGCCTGCTTAGTTAATGAGTTTGATTTTTTTGGAGCAGAGTCATCTGACGAGATTGATCAAAAAAATGATTATGTAAAAATACTTAAAGACAATGGTATTGGTAAATTGTTTCTTCATGTAAATAAAGCAGATAAAAAGAAAGTAAAAGATGATCTAATCCAAATATTAGGTGAACAGGAGCTTGATCCAAAGTCTGGACCCTATACAGCATGTTGCACTAACAAAGAGATAGCCAATTTCATCATACAAATGATCAAAGGTGGTGAGCACTTAGAAAACCTATCAAAAGATGAGGTCTATCGAATAAAGAAACAGATGCCAGTAGATTATTCTAAGTTTAACTTCCACAAATATAAGCTTCATGATGATAGACGACTCAATATAACGCTTCAACTGTTTGACCTTAAGGTTCCAAACTCAATTGATATGTGTTGTATGCTTCATGGTCAATCCAGCAGAGAAGTATTCAATAGGTATTTTCGATGGGGATTAGTACAAAAGCGAAAGCAAAAACAAAAAACAGGATTGAATCTCAAAGCCTTCTAGATTTGATTAAAGGTCATCTTTTTGGCCAGATCTGGATAGTATCTTTTCACATATGATTTTAAATAAAAGACATTGGACTCACTGATCTTGTGGTCATCAATTTGTTTAGAAATCTCTAATCTTTGCTCTGGGTTTAGGTAGTTTTTTGAAGGGTTTTCATTATTTTTAATAGACCGTCTTGCACTAATACTCATAAGGCCACTGATATAGCTTCTAGAGCTAGGCTCATCTTGGCCTAGTTTATTTCTTATGGAGAGTGAATAAAAGTGTTCTGGATATGTTTCTGTCGTCATGATTTAGTTTTAGATGGTGGCCCGGGCGAGACTTGAACTCGCACAGTATTGCTACCGGCGGATTTTGAATCCGCTGTGTCTACCATTCCACCACCGGGCCAATTTTTTGTAAAAATAATATTATTTCAGTTGTGATCTTCAGTCAACAATTAAAGAAATTGCGAGGTGTGTTAACTAGTGATAATGTTTAGAGATTTGTTCTAGGTCTTTTTTCTTGATCATCGGGACATCGAACTCCTCAGGGGCTATCCCTGCAACGACTAGCATAAAAGGAATATAGGACTTATCTATCTCAAGCAACTCTTGTATAAATTTCATTCGGCGTGGGGTGTAGGTAAGGGTAGAGACTCCACTTAAGTGTAATGCTGAGATAAGCATGCCTGTTGCAATTCCTGTTGATTCTTTGGCGTAGTAATTTTTTTGAATTTCTTGTTCATCTGTTATTGTCTGATTTTTGTAAAAAACCAAGATTAAGTGTGAGGCATATTCTAAGTAGGGTTTTTCTTTTTTTGGATGTAAAAATTCAAGATCCTTTACCCATTGTTTATTAGGTTTTTTAACATAAAAGTTTTCTTCTTCTGCTTCGCTTAGCTGACGAATTTGTTTTTTTAGTTGGGGACAGCTGACAGAACAAAATAACCAAGGCTGTCTATTGGCCCCGCTGGGGGCGCTGCCAGCAGTTGCAATTGCATTGTTTATGATTTTTTGATCAATTTTTTGATCAGTAAAAAATCTTGTACTTCTTCTTTTGCGATAAAGAGAGAGAAGTTTTTGGCTTGTTTCAATCGCTTGTTGTTCTTGATAAGTATTCTTTGTATATTTTTGTAAACTCATAATTATTCCTAGGGAAGTCCTTTGTTAATCCATTCGATAATCAAGTTGAGTTCATCCTTTGTGACAGGTGGAACTTCAGACCACTTAGGAGGCATAGGCTCTGCTGGGTCGGTGATGACCTCAACAAAGTATGAGTGTTGGGCATCACTATTAAAACTATCAAAAAGATAGGATCTATTTTCAAAAAAACTTTGCCTGGTACTGAGGTCTAAGAAGCTAGCTTGTCCTTGTGGGTTATGGCATTGAGAACATTTTGGAAAAAAGACCTCTTGGGACAAATAGTCCCATGAAGCCGTCGGATTGCGTCTTTGCTCAGATTGATTGGGAGCCTTAGGAGCACCATTTGCTACCCATTGAGCGAGTATGTCTTTGAGTTCTCTACTTAGGGCGGGAGCATTCTTGGGCATCTGGTTGGCCTCAACAGATTCAAGAATATTTTGAATATCATTTTTAACGTTTTCATAGTTTTGATATCCAGGATGACAAATTGTACAATGTTTTGAAAAAATTTGACGTTTGACTTGAGTAAAATCAATTTGCGCTGTTAAGGGAGTTTGTTGACTTTCTTGAAAACTTAATCCGCTTTTCTTTTCAAAAACATTATTGCAGCTTAAAGCAATTATTAAAAAATTTAATAAGATTAATTTGTTCATAATATTGGCTCCATTAATCAGCAAAAACTCTTTGGAAGTTTATAAGCGAGGATTTTCTCCCGAGATTTTTTTCCAATGTTCATCAGCTTTTTGTTCATTAAGTTTTAAATTGCGCTCAAAGAAGCGTTTTGCTCTTTGATTGACAAAAAAATGGATTCGATTTTTATGGATAATATAAATTTCCGGATTTATTCCAACTTTTTGTCCAACAACCATCGCCCGAGCACACCATCCTCCATAAGTTGGTTCATATTTTTGAGGATTGGTTAAAAAAAGCTTGGCATTTTCCTGATTGGAAAAAAGATATTCAACTTGTTGATACTGTACAGCATAGGATGTTTGTCCTCTTTGAGCTTTTCCATTGGCTTCTGGGAAATAAGCAACTGGGTCATAGATTGAACCAGTTATATGATGGTGAAGCCCTGCACCATTACTTGTTAAATTATATTCCGATACATCTCTTTGAGCATAGGCCGATAGGTTTAGCAATGTAAAAATAAATGAAGTAATTAAGATTTGTGTTCTAAGCATTTAAGTCTCCTTTTGAAGCGGTTGAGTTCGCAGCTTGAGAAGACTATAAATAAGATAAAGCAATAGTAAAAATGAATAAATCTCATATTAGATATAGCTTTTTTTTATGGGAAGGTCTAAAAGTAGCTTACTTTATTGAGTTTGATAGGAGTTCTATTGCTTATTTGAGCTTAAAGCTAGATAATTTCTTAAATTAGTTTTTGATGAAAGAAGGAAGATTTATGGAACTAAGTTTTTTGGGAGCAACTGAAACGGTTACGGGTTCAAAAACCTTGTTAGATTTAGGGCAGAAAAAGGTTTTGATTGATTGTGGAATGTTTCAAGGCAGCTCTGAAGTTCAAGAATTAAATACAAAAGAATTACCAGTTGACCCTGCTACTCTTGACGCTATTTTTATTACGCATGGGCATTTTGATCATTGTGGTTTTTTACCTGTTTATGTACGCAATGGATTTCATGGAAAAATTTATTGTACTCATGCAACCAGAGAGGTCGTTCGTCTTATTTTGGAAGATTCTGTTCGAGTGCAAGAGTTTGAGCTTAAAGAGGGAAAATTGACTGATATGTTTTATTCTGCCGAAGATGTGGAAAGAACGATGGAGTTTTTTAAGGTTAGAGAACTTGAAGAAGAATACTCCTTTGATGAACATGTGCACTTTCAGTTTTATCAAGCTGGACATATCTTAGGAGCAACAAGTTTATTGTTTAAGGTGGGACAAGAAACTATTTATTTTTCTGGTGACTTAGGTAGAGAAGTAGATCTTATACATCCTGTACCTAAAATTCCAAAAGAATTTGATTATTTAGTTTTAGAGTCAACTTATGGTGATCGTGTTCATGAAAAGGTGGACTATAAAGAAGTGATAAAAACTCATATAAAAAAAATTAAAGAAACAAATGGTGTCTTGCTTATTCCTGCTTTTGCTGTAGCACGAACTCAAGTTCTTATTTATGCTTTGGCCGAAATTTTTAAAGAGGAAAAATATCGCTTACCTGTTTTTGTTGATAGTCCTATGGGGATTCGAGCAACAAAGTTATATGAGAAGTTTATTGATGAACTTAAAGTTTCCGAAAAAGATTTTTTAAGTGCTTTAAAACGAGTAAAATTATTGGAGTTTGGCAATGATTTAAAGAAGTTTTCTAAACAATCAGGCCCTTATATTTTAATTAGCTCAAGTGGAATGATTAGTGGAGGGAGAGTTTTAAAGTATTTCGATAAATTTGGAAAAGATGAGAAAAATATTATTCTTCTTGCTGGATATCAAGGAGAAGGAACTATTGGAAAGAGACTTCTTGCAGGAGAGGAAGACTATGTTCTTTTCGGCCATAAGCTTCATGTTAACGCTAAGATAGATCAACTACCTTCTATTTCTGCTCATGCTGATAAAACAGAAATGTTATCTTATTTAAAAGAGGTTAAAGGTTTGAGAAAAATATTTTTAAATCACGGAGAGAAAGAATCATTGGAAAGTTTTCAAGAATTTTTATCACAAAACTTAGAAGTCGATGTTATCATAGCGAAACGTGGTGAAAATTATCCTGTTGAGGTCTAAATGAAAATTGTTATTACGGGTGGCCCAGGTGGGGGAAAAACCACCGCTTTAGATTTATTTCGAAGAGAGCTTTTGGGTAAAGTTATGGTTGTACCAGAGTCAGCAACTGCAATCTTTCAGAGTGGGATTCAAAGAGATGAAAGGTCTCATGTTGTTAAAGCTATTCAAAAAACAATTTTTGATTACCAAAAAAACATTGAGTCAATTTATCGCAAGCAATATCCTGATGAAATTTTATTGTGCGATCGTGGCACTCTTGATGGTTTAGCTTATTGGCCTAACAGTGAGGAGCATTTTTTTTCGACTATGCAAACAACTTTTGCCCAGGAGATTAAATGTTACGATGCAGTCATTTTTTTTGAGACAGCTGCAAAACATGGAGGAGATATTACTACCAATAATGTTTTTCGAAATGAATCCAATGATGAAGCGATTGCTTTGGATCATCGCTTACAGGAAATTTGGCGACGACATCCCCATTTTTTTCTAGTCAAAAGTGAGGGCTCTTTTTTAGACAAAATTGTAAGTGGAATTTCCGTTTTAAAAAAAGTAGTCAATAATGAGTAAATCTAAGCGTGTAAATGATTCAAAGTTTTTAATACAAAAAAAATCAAAGAATTTTGAAAAATTTTCTAAACAAAAATTTAAAAGTAGTCTACTCAGTGCAGGTTTATCTGAAAAAAAATCGGAAGAAGTTTTTGATGAGATTAATAGTCATTTAGATGAGTACTTTTCAACTGCCCTTTTGCATAAGGCAACTTATAAGGCCATTTTAAAGCGATCTAAAGTTTATGCAGCTAATTATGATATAAAAAGGGCCATTTATAATTTAGGTCCCACGGGTTTTCCTTTTGAAATTCTTTGTGCTCAAATGTTAGAAGCAAAAGGTTTTCAAACTCAAGTCGGGGTTGTCAAACAAGGAAAATATGTTTCTCATGAAGTGGATATTATTGCACATAGAGAAGATCAAAGTTTGTATTGTGAATGTAAATTCCATGCTCAAAAGTTTTATAAAAATGATATAAAAATTCCATTGTATGTCCATTCTCGCTATTTGGATTTGAAGGAAGCTAATCCAGATGAAAACTTTAGATATGCTTTAATCTCAAATACTCAATTTTCATCTGATGCTATTGCTTACTCTAGAGGTGTTGGACTTGTTCTTTATTCTCTAAATTATCCTGAAAAAAATACTTTTGTAGATCATATAAAAAAGTATAAAGTTTATCCTATTACAGTTTTAAAGTCATTACGGGTGAAAGACAGAAAAAAGCTTTTGGAACAAGGAATTGTTGTGATTAAGCAAGTCTCAGAAAAAGATCTTGAAGATATAGGTATTTTAAAGAACATGAGAACAAAAATTATGCAGGAAATAAAAGTTCTGACTAGGCCTAAT
Organism: Halobacteriovoraceae bacterium; assembly: GCA_002706205.1. Taxonomy (GTDB): domain Bacteria; phylum Bdellovibrionota; class Bacteriovoracia; order Bacteriovoracales; family Bacteriovoracaceae. The sequence continues at coordinate 785 of PAKC01000099.1, read as the reverse complement.
TAAACTTTAGCAATTGTAATGTTTCATTTATTTTAAAGCGAAAAAAGTCTTTACCTAAGTGTGAAGTCAAAGCTTTATTGTCGATAAGACAAGAATATTTTAGATAATCAATAAGATATTCGGGAATTTCTAATCCAGCTTGTTTTAAAACTTTATTTAAACCACTGGCCATCATGATGGGAAAAGGAATACTTTTAGAATTTATAATATTTAAGGCTTCTCTTAAACTGATAAACTCATTCGTGGCCACGTTATAGATTCCAGTAGGTAGTTCTTCAATTGAGCGATAAAGGACCTGTGCCATATCGAATTCATGGATAAATTGGAAGACGGGGTTGTAGTCGAGAGGCTTAAGGGCGAAGTTACTAACAAGATAACGACTGATCGTATTGGAAACTTGGCTTCCAATAATATTGCAAGGTCTTAATAAGACTGAGTTGACTTGATTTTGATATTTCCACATCCAAGTTGCACAAATCTGATCCATTTCAACGACATCTCTAAGCTGAGGGTATTTCATAGAGGCGCGTAAAGGGGCATCTTCTTTGAGAAAAATACTATTATCACTCAAAGCACCGTAGACATGAAATGTACTGAGAATGATAATTTTCTTTACTTGAAATCTTAAGCTTAAATCGAGAATTCTATTTGTTCCCATCACATTGAGCTCAAGCCTTTCGGCCAGGTTGTAGTCAACGTCTGAGGTATGAGAAATTCTTGCAAGATGATAAACGTAGTCAAATTTGTGATCTCTAAATAAGTTCTCAAAGTTGCCTCGAGAATAA
>PAKC01000098.1 GCA_002706205.1 Halobacteriovoraceae bacterium | reverse complement strand
TTCAATTCCTGTTTGTATATTTACCGTATTTAAGGCTATGTTTCCTTTCTGACCTTTTAACCAATAATCAAACCATTGATGTAATCTTTGAAAAGTATAATTGCTTAGTGTAAATAACCCCGTTATCTCACCCGTAGCATGGGTTCCCTGATTGAGGTCAAGAACTTTTGGTACTGTTAATTTGTCATAAAACTTCATGACGTTATTTGGTTGAAATAGATTATCCCCAAAATTATTTGATATATATACAGGGGCCCCTCTTTTATTGATATTTTCAATATAATTAATTGGACTTCTTTTTGCTGCCCATTGCCTAACTTCCTCTAAATTTTCGCCCCTAACTAGACTTTTAAATAAATGGATAATATCTGAGTCAACTTCTCCCAAAAGTAATCCAGTAGAAACTAAAACAGTTCCCCAAAATAATCTTGGAGTGTCATTTCCATATAAAGCCTCCTCCAAAGAGGCCCATGCACTCATAGCAAATCCAGTTTTTATCCTAGGCTCTTTCGCCAAACCCATAAGCGTTAGTCCACCACCATAAGAAATACCGGCAATTCCTATGTTTTGCTTATCAACATCAGTATTTTCATAGAGCCAATCTATAACTTTAGATAAATCTGAAACATCTTTATGTCCAATTACATTAATTTTACCTTCGGAACATCCCCAACCTCGAGAACTATAACTTAAAACTTGATATCCCTTCTTTGCTAATTCTATAGACTGGCGTAAATATTCGTGCTCTTCAAGCATCCAACTGTTGGCAAAGATTATTGTAGGGTGGCCATTTTCTGCCTTAGTTTTTGGGATAAAAAGATTAGCGGACAACTTTAGATTATCAACAGTCTCAATTGAAATATCATTATGAAAAACATATTTATCCGTTTCCGGCAAAGAAATGTTTAGACAAATATTTCCATATGAATAAGTAGCAAGTATCAATAACAAGCCTACAAGTAGCTTTTTCACCAGACCTCCCTGTCCTTATAGGCTATATAAAGATACAAGCATCTACAATTGCTTTTGTATCAATAGAGCTTTTTCTTCTAGTACTTATTTAACAAATGTTTAAAAACTAGATAAAAAGACAAATTCTCTTAACATATGTTTATTTTTTTGCAACGTGAGATATAAGATTCCTAAAATCATTAAAGCAAAGCATGTTTTCACTTGGTAATTGAAAACAATAATCATAAGCCCCCACTAGAACTTCAGTATTTTCGTAAAAGCACAAACCTAACTCTTCAAGATACTTCTCTTTTTCAGCTAGAGGCATTGTCATATCATGACTATAATTTAATCCAACAAAAATATATTCAGATTTAAATTGCTGACTCAGTTTTCCTAAAATATTGGCCCTTACATTGCCACCTAAATACTCCACTTCAAATTGTTTATTTAAAAAGATGACTGCAGCAACCATAGCACCAAGTTCGTTAAGTTGCCCTGGAGCACTCGCTACCAGAACTTTTCTTCTTTTTGCACTAGTATAATTTATTGTATAAATCTTTTTGGTAAGATGTGATTTAATAATAAGATAGATCTGCTCCCTTTTTTCAGACTCCATCTTTCCCTCACCCTTAAGCTTTCTAATCTCAGAAATTAAGGGATTAACAATTTCAAGTGCAAAGTCAATGGCACTCAAAGCATTAGCTGCTTTTTGTAATTCGTGTCCAAGTACATCTAACTTGAAAAAGTTAATACTCATATAAATATTCTGCAATGTTTCATTAATATTCAAGCGCGGAGAAGATAGCTCAAGTTCTTTTGACTCTTGCAAAGAATATTTTTCTAAAACCTTTTCAAGCTCGTTTTTTTTAAGCTTAGCAATATCAGAAATGCTATTGCCATAACTTACCAATTTCTGCAGAACATCCAATCGCTGAATCTCCAAGTCAGAATACAATCTACGCCCATTTTTATCCCTTACCGGTGTAGTTGCTCCATACCTTTTCTCCCAGGCCCGAATCGTGTGAGGGTTAATCCCTGTAACATTAGAAACAAATTGTATACTATAAAGATTTTCTGTGGCTTCTTGCATATTACACCTTCTTTAGTTGAGCATTGATTAACATAAATTCAATTAACATAAAACTTTCGTCTATAGACATAGCTTAGACCGAAACTGTTAAGATAATATAAAGGTGGAATCCTTTTATTAATGTTTTTTTTAAAGTTCAACTAAGGTTTTTAATGATTTTTTTAGATTACTTGCAAATTTATATGCTTCAGAAACGTCTTCAAGCTTGAAATATCCAGTAATTAGATCATTTGTATAATTCTCCAGTCGCCCTCGCCAAAACGTTATTGAGTTTTTATATTCATTTCCAGAAATGCCCTTAAGCCACTCAACGCGAAGAGCAAACTTACCAAACAAATGAGAGTCAAACTGACATGCCTTTTCATAGTGTCCTACAATCAAGCAATAAGAACCTGGCCTTACAAAATAAGGAAGATACTTCCATCCTCCAATCTTCTCGTTTGAATCTCCTGTGCAATCGACAACAACATCATATTTAGTCTTTAAGAGTAAAGTTTCACCTAAAATTTTTGCTCTTATTCCTAATTTTTTTGCTCTTTCAACACGATTAGGCTCAACATCAATTAGCAAAGGATCTAATCCCTGCTCTTTTAAACTTATTGCACTTAACAGACCAACAGGACCCGCCCCCAAAATCAGGATATCATCCCCTTCAATCTTCGCTTTGCAGGCGATTTTATGACCAACTGCCGCCACTTCTAACAAAGCTGCTGACTTAAGAGTAAAACCTTCCAACAAAATAAGATTTTTTTCATCTATAACACATTGAGTGCGCAACATTCCGATTTTTTCAGAACCTAGAACAATATTGTCTAAGCACTGGTTTTCATTTTCAATCAAACACTCTGCACATTTACCACAGCCCCACGTCGCCGTACTTGTCACCATATCACCTATACTAAAATTCAAAGAGTTTGATTCTTTTACAACCCCTACCCACTCATGGCCAAGTCTTAAGTTTTCTCCCCTATATTTATTCATATAGAAGAAGTCACTTCCACAAATTCCAACATATTTAATTTCAACTAACACATTATGTTCTGAAACAAAGGCAATATTTTTTAGCTCTTCTTTTCTAAAACCTTTATCTGAATCAAAAACCATCTCAAAGTTCATGAGTGAACTCCTCATCAATTTGCTTAATTTTACTAATTATTTTAGCGTAATATTCCATAGATTTTGTAATATCAATGTCTATAATGAGAATTTTTAAAGAATGATCAATCGACTTCAAAAAATGAACTTTGTGATAATTATATTTTTTGTTTGTTAAGTGAAAAGAGTTTCTTCTTCTATCAATCTCAGAATTCTCCCCTAACAATTTATTCCATTTCCAGGCGACATGTGCCCTACGAATATAAGGAGGATAACACAATATCTTTTGGTCACGCATAACTCGGCCAAAAGATTGACAAGACTCATTTGACTTAAATTCTAAATAAAGTCTTAAGCCACACTCCCCTTCTTTGTTATATGCTCTTTGTATACAAAAGTTCTTAGCACCATTCAATTCTTTTTCAAATGCCTCTTTTCTCTCTTTATAAAGACTTAAAATATATTGAATCTTTTTAAGCTGTATTCTGGCCAAAGTACCAGTTATTTCACTCACTCGCATAGACACCCCAACAAATGGTGAAAAATCTGAAAAATACTTTTCTTCGAATTCTCCATAGGGAAGACCATTATCTGATAAACACAATAATTTTTTATACTGCTCTGTTGAGTTTGTCACAACAACTCCCCCTTCACCAGTTGTTAGAACTTTATCAACATTAAGAGAGAAACAACCAAAGTCACCAAAACTCCCCAATTTTTTTTCTTGATATGAAGCTCCCATTGCTTGTGCCACATCTTCGATAAGAATAATATTATGAAGTTTCGCCCAATTTATCATTTCTTTAATTTCTGCAGACTTACCATCCATATGAACTGGTATTATGGCCTTTGTTTGATCTGTTACGGCCCGCTCAAGTTCTAATAAATCAAGCGTTAGTCTTTCATTAATATTAACAACAACAGGAATGGCACCAACATTCAATACAGCATTTGCTGTTGCTGCAAAAGTATAAGCAGGAATAATGACTTCATCTCCAGGTCCAACTCCACTGGCCATCAGCGCTGCGACTAAAGCATTTGTGCCACTATTAACAAGGACAGCATGCTTCACTCCGATATAGCTAGCAAACGCTTTCTCAAACGCCTCACATTCGCTTTCATCATGATAGCGGTATAGTCTTCCAGATCTTAAAACCTTTTCAACAGCTGCTATTTCATCGTCACCAATTAGATGTTTTTCACTTTGTAGTTTCATACTTTCACTAATACGATTACAGTTTTTACAAATTTTGAATTCACTACGCTTTCCTTCCCTCAACTTTCTTCTAAACTCTTTGTATCGCTTACTATTCCATATATCAATAAGACTTTCCTTGCCAACATCTCCCATTTCCTGAGATTGATAAAAGTCCTCAAAGCATGGCAAAACCTTTCCTTTTACAGTAATTGTCATAACCAGATCAGGGATATAACAAGGCAGCTGACTTTGTTTTTTTTCTATATGCTCTAAGCTTCCCCCCCTATTAGTTAATGTTAAGGACTCAAATCCCCTAAGCTCAAAATGAGCTTTTTCCTGAAGACTTAGGTCATCATAAATTTTTTCAAATGCTAATTTTTTAATTCCTTCGTGCTTTGTAATTATAAACTTATCAATACCAAGCTTAATAAAATCAAGCACAGCATTTTTGCTATTTAACCTTGTTCCATTAGAATAAATCTCTAAAAAAGAAAATGGCAGAACTTCTTTAACTCTTTTTACTCTTTGAGAAAAGTTTTTGGCCAAAGTTGGTTCATTATAGAAGTCAAAGGCGATTTTACCTGTATACCCAGCATTTTTTAAGTCATTTAAAATTTTCTCAAACAGATGGTCACTCATCTGTCCTTCTTCAACTCTTTTAGCAAGGGAGTTTGGACAATAAGAACATGCCATATTACAGTCACTATTAATTTCAATTTCTACAACTGTTGGTAAACTCATTTTAAATTTTCTCTTTCTCTGTATTTGGTTCGTTCATTTTTATATTAATTTCATACTTTTCTTGAATCAAGGACAACATCTTTTTATGGACAAGAATACCTATATTTTCCTTATTATGAATATCATCGATAAAGGAGTCATCAGAAATTTCTTTAAAGTCGTGTTCAATTAGGTGTACATGATCATGGCTTATATCGCGTATCTTCTGTTTTAATAGAGATATTTCTTTTTTCATCGAAACTCTTACCGACTCTTTTATTTTTGCTTCAAATATATAAACCTTATTACCATTTTGGCGTAAGTACTTTAAAACATTTATAAAAGCTTGAAGATTGAGCATTCCTAAATGCCTATCAGAAACCAAAGGCTTCCAAGTATGCTTTTTCGCTTTTGTTTCTTTGATAGGATAGCCTGTGAATGACTTTATCATCGCCTTTAACTCATTTCGACTTTCAAATAGCGGCATTACTTCTTTCAAAATAATATTAAATATCTCTTCCTTTAACGCACGCCACCCATACACATTTTTTATAAGCAATAATGACTCTACTGCCCCTTCTAGTCCCTTCGTCGGCAAGTAGCTATAATAACTTGGGGGATTGAGTCGAATAAAATCATGCAAACCAGTATAAAAAATAATATTTTGATTTTTAATCTTAGCAAGCATTTTATTTCGCAATATCCATAAGTCTAAAGGTGTTAATGAGGGGAGACTTAAATGAGGAAAGCCTTCGAAAATATTTTTCACTTGGCTTGAACCAATTGGAATATAATTCAAATAATTTATTTCTTTTTTAATTTGTTTTTTATATTCAAGAAGGTGAGTGATATGCCCTTTCTCACTTTTTTTGAAATTATACTCACTTATAAAGTCGAAAGCACTAAATTGTTTAACAACAATATTCGTAAGTACAAATAAAAAACCTAAACCCATTACTATTTTCATTTAAAACCTAAAATATACAAATTGATTTTTACTCCATACACCCAACAAAACAATATAAGCAATAAGAACAAAATAAAGGATGATTCTCAAAAGATCATTCTTTACACTTAAATAAGAAAGGTCTTTTTGTAAAAAAGCTTTTGTCTCTATTATTAAAAAAGGAAAAATAAAAATTAAAGCATAAAAAAAGCTTCCACTTAAAAAATTCAAATTATCTATAATAAGAAGGGGAGAGCTAAAAAGATAGATAATGGCATCAAGACTTGTGGCCCGAAATAAGAAAAAACATCCCAACAAAGAGATCAAATGCAAAAAATACGTCAACAAACTTATTGATATTTTATCAATATAATCATTTTTTGTCTTAAACTCATAGTACCGGTAAATTGAAAATATTATTCCCGAGTACAAACCAAACCATACAAAGCTCCAACTTGCCCCATGCCACAAACCAATAATAGAAAACACAAGGAGATATGTGAGTGTTCTTGAGCGCTTCTTTAATCCTATATTTTCAAAATATTTATACAAATAATCTCTTATCCACTTTATTAAAGTTATATGCCATCTTGACCAAAACTCATTGGCATTTTTACTAAACAAAGGAAAATTAAAATTTACAGAGAGTCTGATTCCAAAGAGCTCTGAAACTCCTCTCGCTATATGTGAGTAAGCCGAAAAGTCACAATAGAGTTGAATTGAGAAAATAAATGTAGCAAAAACAATAGTAATGACATCAAAGCTTTTCAGATCGTTAAAAACATAGTCTACAATTGGTGCTAAATTGTCTGCTATTACAATTTTTTTTACCAATCCCCACAAAATCAAATTAAATGCATATGTAACATTTATTGGCCTTGGCTCATTTAGCTTATTAATTTGAGGTAACAAGTTTCCAGCTCGCTCAATTGGCCCTGCAACTAATTGTGGAAAATATGAGACATATAGTGCATAAGGAATGAATTTTTTACTCGGCGTGAGAGTTCCTCTATAGACATCTATGGTGTAACTCATTGTTTGAAATGTATAAAAAGAAATTCCCAAAGGAAAGACTATTGCAAAAAGCTCAAAGCTTGATTCCGCACCAATAAAGTAGAGTAGGTTGTTTAAACTTTCAAGAAAGAAGTTAAAATATTTAAATAAACATAACATTAAAAGGTTTATGCCGATACTTAGATAAAGATATCTTTTTTTCGATGATTTTTGTTCATATATTTTTTTTGCACAAAAATAGTCTGTCAACGTACTAATAATCAATAAACTTAAAAAACGATAATCCCAAATTGCATAAAGCGTATAGGATATGAATAAGAGATAGCTCATACGAGCGTTCTTTGGAAATATCCTAAAAACAATCCATAATAAGATTAATGCTATATAAAAATATATTGAATTAAAAAACACTTACCACCTAATTATTTATATATCATTAAACACAAAGAACGCTATAAGTGTCAAAATAATTGTCTACATCCTAGGACTTGAGATATAATCGATTTAACTATGAACAAATTTTGTCCATTACCATTCACACATCTCTCACTCGAACCCTCTGGCAACGTCTATAGTTGCTGCAACACAATTGACTTCTCTCCCTTAGGAAGTATCCAAAAATTAAGTTTTGAAGAAATTTTAGAATCTGAAAATAATAATAACTTTATAAAAAAGTTCTCTAACTCAAATGAACTGCCAGATGAATGCTACTTATGCTGTAAAGCCGAAAAACTGGGCCAAATTAGTACCCGAGAGGCCTCAATAAGACAATTTCCAGAAGTTAGTCACAAAAATGAAAAAAAACTAACTTATCTTAGCCTTAGGTTTGATAATATTTGTAATTTTTCATGCAGAATTTGTAATCCCTTTTTAAGTACTAGTTGGTATAAGGACGCAAAACACTTAGATAATCCTCTTCCAGAGAAGAAAATAAGGGCCTTTAAAGATGATAAAATTTTTAATAGTTTTCTCAAAAACTTTCCAACATCAATTAAAATTCTCTATTTTGCTGGAGGAGAACCTTTATTAAGTAAAGACTTTTTTAATCTTATATGCCATTTAATTACTAATAAAATGACTAATATTCACCTTATTATTAATACAAATTTCTCTACCTTATATTACAAGGGGCATTATATCCCTGATCTTTTAGCAAAGTTTGATTGTGTTACATTTTCATTAAGTATTGATGCTATAGGAAAACTAGGTGAGTATATACGTAATGGAATGAACTGGAATAATACTGTTAACAATCTTAATGCCATAAAAAATCATCTGTACAACTTTGATCTTAAACTCTTTCCTACAGTTTCAACACTTAATATTTTTTCTCTAGATAAACTCATTAAATTTTTTATTTCTAATCATTTATTAAATTTTAATGATATAAGAATAAATCCCCTCCATGAGCCAGAATATTTAAATATATCTCATCTACCTCAGAAAATAAAAAAAGATTTGATTAAGAAAATAAGATTATATGCCAAGCAAATTATTATACAGTCAACAAATAAACAAGATGCTGCTGTTTTATCAACTCAACTCATTGGTCTAACAAAAATGCTCGAATTGAGTGATAATCAAAAATTTTTCAAAGAATTTATAAAACAAACACGCCAACTAGATAATATACGAAATCAGTCGATTCTAGATGTTGTTCCAGAATTAAAGTCTTTTTTTATTGACTGTGAAGACTGAATACATCCTTCACAGATTTTTTTATCAGAAGCTTTCATATATTGTTTAAAGATTTTAAATCTTTTTTTTGTATATAAAGATGAAAGATTATAGTCTAGCTCTCTAATATTTTTTAATTTATAACTTATATCACAAGGAGTCACATCACCATTATAGTATAATGTCAGATTATTTTTATATAAACTACAGCCATTAGATTTTATTTTTTTATTATTTGTAAAATACCCAATAATATCATTCCATGAGGTGTAGGGTTTAATGGCCACTGGTGTTGAAATTTGCCTTAAGTCTCTTTTCAGTTTAATTAGCTTCTGCTCCATATTCTTTAATCCCTTAAAGACGAAATTATTTCCAGATAATAAATTTTTTTCTTCTAAAGATTGAGATAGTTTAAGTCCACCACGAGCTTCATTCTTAAAGGGGAGGTTAATTGTTATTGAATTGGGTTCAATTGTCTCTTCAAGATATTTAATAAGAGGAACTATCTCATCAATGTTTTTTTCCAATAACATTATTTTTATATTAAGGTGAATTTTTTTATTTTTTAAGTTTTTTTGTTTATTAAACTCATTTAAAAACTTTATCGTTTTTTTAAAAGCGTTTTTACTTTCTCCACGAAAGCTATTATGCATTGATTCAAAACCATCAAGTGATACCATAAGATATTTAAGACTAGAATCAACCAATTGAGAGATTAAATAAGAGTTATAGACCGTTCCATTTGTTGTTAAAGAAAATTTAAACCCTCTTTCACTCAATAGGCTTATAAACTGATCTATATCTTTGGCCATCATTGGTTCTGCCCCAGTGATATCTATAATGGTGGTTCTCGGTATATTACTTAGTATTTTTTTCCATTCCAGAATTGTTAAAAGGTTCTCTTCGTTTTGATTTAAGCCTTCCTTGAGGTAGCAAAATGGACAACTTAAATTGCATTTAGTTGTTATTCTTATATGTAATAAAAGTGGAAACTTTTTTTTGAAAAACAATCTGTCTACAAGAATACTTCCAACCTGGTTGTAATAAAAGAATAGTCTTGCTAGATATTTTGCTTTATAGATCATTAACATTTTTTTATACTACAGTGAGGATCTTTTAATAGCAATACAACAAGTGGATGCATCTTGCCCTATCCTAGGTTTAAATTTTATACAGATATCAAAGACACTCTAAGTGACTGCGTAGCTTTGTTCAAAAACCAATCTGATGCTGCAATACCACAATTAAAAGATGTCCTTTGCGCAGAATTCAATCGCTCACATTGTGACTTTTTTTCTAGCTTTAGAATGTCTGTATATTATTTTTTAAAAGCTTTAAAACTGTCACCTGGTTCTGAGGTTATTATTACACCTATACATATTCCGGATCTTGTTAACGTCATTTTATTACTTGAATTAAAACCTATTTTTGTAGACCTTTCTCTAAACACACATTCTATTTGTGAGTCTGACTTAGATAAAAAGCTGACAAATAAAACGAGGGTGGTCATTAATACGTATCTTAGTGGAATCGTCCCGAATTCAAGCAATATTTCCTCAAAGCTTTCTGAAAGAAGTATTTTTTATATTGAAGATATTTCTCAAGCCTACTTTAGCTCAAATATGGACAAATACAACTTTCAGGCGGATATACTTATGGGATCACTTTCTCCTGGTAAGCTCATCCAGTCCTATACAGGTGGATTTATCCTTTATAATAAAGCTGTATTTGATTTGGCACAAGTTGTTAAAAATGAATCCACACAATCCAAGCGATTCTTTTTAAGACAACTAAGGAAAACATTAACTATACAAATTTTTACTTCAAGATATATTTTTCCCATTGTCTATGCTTTCCTTTATCTCAGTTGGTGTTTTGCCCCAAACTTGCTTAAAAGACTTAAACATGTGAGCTTTAGCTCTAAAGCTAATAGCAGCGATGAATTTTATGATCAAATTCCCAAACTTAGAAAGTCCATTCCAAGTACATGGAAGGCCATATATGGCCCATGGCAAGCAAGATGTACTTTAAGGTCTTTTAGAAAAAACAAAATTAATTCCCAAAAAAGAAAACAACTTGGAAAGCTCTTGCTCTCTAAGCTTGATCAAAAAGTTATAAAAATTATCCCGCAAGAATGTTTCAACTCAAACTTTAATTTTTACCACCTTCCTATTTATGCTAGTCATAAACGCTTAGTTTTACATAAAATGATTTTGAATGGACTTGATAGTGAAGGTTATGGTTTAAATCTGTGTACTCAGGAAGCCATTTTTGCTCCTTTTGTAAATGAATGTTCAAATGCAAAGTTCATAAAAAATCATTGTATTTTTATACCGCTACATGAGACATATACAATAAAGGATATTGCAAATATTGCAAAAGGTATTAATAATGTTTTTAAATATAATTCATAAAATTAATTTAAAGTTTTTGGATACAACATATTTTTTATTTTTGAATATTTCTTCTGAAGTTTTCTATGCCTTAGGTAGAATTTTAAAAACATATCCCATACTTGTCAGAGTTAGAATGACATCCAAGTGTAACCTTAGCTGTGGTTTCTGCTATTTGAAAGAGGGTCTTAATAAAAATGAGCCTAATAATCTTAATTTGAATGAATGGAAGAAGATTATTCAAAATACACCTAAGTTTACAGTGTTTGATATAACTGGTGCTGAGCCATTTATGGCCAAAGACTTTATTGACTTTACCCACTTGCTTCATCTTAACGGAAATAAATATTCTGTTACCACCAATGGAACAGTTTTTAATGACCATCAACTTGAACTTTTTTTAAAAAATTATCCTACAATGATTATGATATCTCTTGATGGTCTAGAAAAGCTCCATAATAAAATTCGTGGCAACTCAAATGCATTTAAAAGAACTATTGATTTTATTTCAAAAATCAATGAATTTAAAAAAACACATAAATCAAAATATCCACTAATAAAGATTAAAACAACTATTTTAGACGAAAACCATCACGAACTTATCGACCTTTTAGATTTTTGCAAAAATAAGCTTGATATCGATCAATATTCATACACACTACTTTTTCAAAATAAGGCCAGGGGAGGCATGCAACTTTATAAAAGTCTAAACACTCTCAATTCTGAGTCCGGGAACTCAGCAAAGTATATGGAGCCAGAGAATGTTTTTAAAACTATTGATAAAGTCATGAAAAACCAAAGTCGATATCCTTTTCCTATAATCATAAAACCCCGACTAGGCTTAAAACAATTAAAAAATTATTTTTTAAATCCTTCATTATTCAACGTTTCTTACTGCCCTCAATTTAAGAATAATCTTAGCTTGTATCATGATGGAAGTCTTTCTCCTTGCGAATTAGGTCTTAGTTTAGGCAATATTAGAGACTTTAAGTATCGTTTTTCAGATGTCTTAAAAAGCACAGCTTTTTTGCAATTTACCAAGCAATTCAAATCCCCCAACTCGGCCTGTCAAGGCTGTTGTGGTGGCAAACATAGTTCTTGTTAGCGATTTTTAATAACCAAGTATAACATTTCTTGTATCTGGATGAATAAGTGTTCAAATGACCTTATTTTCAATAATCTTTTTAACCAATATTTAGGTCTCATATAAAATCTACTTACGGCATAGTTTCGCAGCCTTTTTATCTCATCTCCGGTTAAAAAATCATTGCTTAAAACTTTATTATAGCCAAAGGAATCATAATTTTTATCCTCTCCAGCTCTTAGTCTTCCATCCCTTAAAGCATCTCTTCTAAGAGATGAGCCTGGCAAAGGTGTTGCAATATTAAAAGAGGCATAATCAAGATCTAACTTAATAGCATAATGAATTGTCTCCAAAATATCCTTTTTTGTTTGACCTGGAAGTCCTAGAATAAAGTCACCGCAAACATCGATTTTAACTTTTTTTGAAAAATCCAAAAGTTCACTAAGCTTTTGACCCTGTATATTCCTACCATACTTCTTTAACTCGTTTTGATTCTTACTTTCTATTCCTGTAATAATTGTATGACAGCCAGATTTTTTCATAAGCTCCAAAAGACTTTTTGAAAACTGATTCGGATGAAAATAGGCGCTCCAAGAGAAGTTCATCTTTTCAATTATCATTGTTTCTAATATTTTTTTTACTTCGGTTAAAGGAACACCAAATGAACGGTCCGCAAAGTAGATTTCTTTGACACCCATTTTTTTAATTCTTCGAAGTTCATCTATAACTTCACTTGCTTCACGATGTAAATTTGGAAACTTTGCGACAACGCAATAACTACATGAGTATGGACACCCCCATGAAACAAAAACTGAAGTATACTTTTTATGACGAGTAAAAGGCCATCGATATGAAGGATGAAAAAAGCTTTCATGTTGGGCGGGAGCCATTTTTACTTTATTTTTTTTCTTTAAATCATGTTTTGTATATGCCCCTTCATGATAAAAGCCCATACTCTGTATTTCTTTTTTTCCAATAAATTCATCTCTTGTAAGTTCAAAAGGATTTATCAAAATTGCTGTAATATAAGGGTTTACCTCTTGACGAGAATATTCTTCTATAAAAGAGTCACCAAAAACAAATATTCTGGCTTCAGGGAATTTTTTATAAATTTTTTTTAAAAAGCTCAAGTCTTCTTGCCAATTTGTATCCACCATCGCTAAAAAAATTAAATCAGGCTTCTTAACTTTTTTAATAACTTCTTCACTTTTAAGATTCTGTGCAATTGCGTCAATAAAATTAAATTCTTTTTTTTCAAAGTAAGATGAGAGAACTAAAAAGTCATATGGTTGATAAATATAATAACCCTTAGATTCTGTGGCACAGTCAAAATTTCTAATAAGTCTTCTATTTTCATAAGATGGGGGATTGATAAAATAGACTGACAAACTTTCCATAATTTTTTCTTAGATTTTATTATTTTTTATGTATGATATCATATATCTAATGAGTCATTATATATATCTTAGCCTATTTATTATTTTTTGCTTTGTATTAGAAAGATTTTTTCCACGCAAAAAATTCGCATCATCCTCACAAGAGATTTTTGAGGGCCTTAATTGGTTTATTCTCAATGAAGTCATCTTGGCCATCCTACTAGGAAAAATCAGCATCTATATTAATACGCTAATAGTACAACATCATTTTTCATTAAATATTAACCTAACTCAACTTCCTCATTGGATGTCACTTATACTTTATATTTTGATTCTAGATTTTTTTTCCTATTGGACCCATCGCTTTGCACACTCAATACCTAAGCTCTGGAATATCCATAAACTTCATCATTCCATCCAAACCTTTAATTCTTTATATACATTTAAACATTCACTAATTTGGCAGCTATATATATTTGTCTCCCTGGGATTGATTGGAGGTTTGTTTCAGTTAAATGAAAATATTAAAATGATCACACCTTTTATTTTTTTAAGTTTTGATATTATCCAACATGCTAATATTAGTTTTAATAGAGTCCCTTACTTTTTAAATTATATTTTCATTCTTCCTAGAAATCATCTCATACACCACTCTCAAAAAAATTATTTGCGTTATGGACAAAACTTTGGGCTTATCTTTTCATTTTGGGATATTATTTTTAAAACCTATTACTTGCCGCAAAAACTTGATGTAAGTTTAGGCTTAAAGAATAATGACTTGCCGCAAAGCTTCTTTAGCCGCTTTTTTTATCCACTTACAAAAAGATAAAATCTTTAGAATTCTTAAGCTTACTTTTACTGCAAACACTATTTAACATTACTAAAAGGATAATTATGCCAAAAAAAATAATGTTTATTGACGATGACGAACACTATATTTATCTCATTGAAAGAGTTTGTAAGGGGATACCTACTGTCGAGTCAGTGATAAGTGCCACAGACGGAAAAATGGCCCTTGAGAATCTTTCTAAATGGGTCGATGATCCCCAAAAGCTTCCTGATTTATTACTTGTCGATATTAATATGCCTATTATGGATGGCTATGAGTTCTTAAATAGATTTAAAAAGGTTCGGGAAGAGTTTCCCATTTTAAAAAGTATTGAACCTATTGTGATGCTTACATCATCTCAAGATAAGGCAGATAAAGAAAAAGCTTTTAATACAGGCCTTGTAAAAAAGTACTTTGTAAAGCCTGCTGATATTCATGTAATGCATGATTTTATTAACCAACTAACAGCTTAAGATAATGTATAAAGAAATTTTTGAATCAAGTCCTACAGCAATTATTATAATTGATAAAAATGGAATCATCCGTCTCACCAATAAATGCGCAGAGGATCTTTTTTCTTATAGTAAAAATGAACTCATGGGAAAAAATATCAGTATTCTTCTTCCTAATGATTTAAAGTCACAACATTCAATTTTTGTAGGTAACTATTTTTTAAATCCACAAAAAAGACAAATGGGTGAGGGAAGAAAACTCTATGGTCTCAAAAAGGATCACAAAACATTTCCCATTGAGGTTGGTTTAAGCCCAATACATTCAAAGGGTGAAACATTGGCCATGAGTACAGTTATAGATATTACTGAAAGGTTAAAAGTTCAAAAAAGATTTGAAGCAGCTTTTGAAGCAGCTCCAAATGGTATGCTTATGATTGATGCTCAGGGAAAAATACTTCTAACCAATAAAAAACTTGAAGAAATTTTTGGTTATTCAAAACTAGAGCTCATTGGAATGCCTGTAGAAACATTAGTCCCAATGAACTCAAGAAAAAATCATCCCTTATTTGTTCAATCTTATATTTCTAATCCTCAACCTAGACTCATGGGTGAAGGTCGTGAGCTTTTTGGCCAACATAAGTCAGGAGAACTTATTGCTGTCGAAGTTGGTCTTCAACCCCTCAGCACGCAATCAGAAATTTTTGTGATCAGTTCAATTGTTGATATTACCAAAAGAAAACATTCTGAAGAACTGTTAAAAAATAAATCAAATGAGATTGAGGAGTTTGCTTATCGTACTTCTCATGACTTACGAGCACCCTTGTTAACAATAAGTGCTTTATCTGACTTTATTATTGAGGATATAGAAAATGAAAAACCTCAGGAAGCCTTAACAAATATAAAAAAAATTAAATCAGTCGCAGTTAAACTTAATACTCTTATAGAAGATATTCTCATTTTAACTAAGCTTGACCAAGAATCAGAACCAACCGAAACATTTAATTTTAATGCTTTTATTGACTCGATCAAACAGAAATTCGATATACAACTTCAAGAAAATAAAGTTGAAGTTCTCTCCAGTTTCTCGCACCAAAAGCAACTCATAACTCAAAAAACAAGACTAACACAAATTTTAGAAAACCTCATCAGCAACAGTATTAAATATAATCAAAATGGGTTTGTGAAAATTTTAACCTTTAATAGTGATCGCAAATTTCATATTCAAGTCATTGATGATGGTTTAGGAATTCCACAAGACAGTCAAAAAGATGTATTTAAAATGTTTAAAAGGTTTCATTCCCAAAATATTCCAGGTAGTGGCTTAGGCCTTTATATGATCAAAAAACACTGTGAGAAACTAAATTCAAAAGTCTCATTTGAAAGTTCTGACAAAGGGACCATTTTTTATCTTGAATTTGATCTTTAAATTAGATTTTTACGAATGAACTTATCTGCGATACAGTTTTCTTATGAATGATATTTTTAAAATAAATAAATCTTGGCAAGTAGAACTTCAAGATGAATTCACCAAAGACTATTTTCTAGGCTTAAAGAGCTTTTTAAGTCAGGAGATTAAGGCCGAAAAGATAATATACCCTGAAGTTGACCAAATTTTTACAGCCTTTGATCTCACGCCTTTTAATAAAACAAAAGTTATCATTATAGGACAAGACCCTTATCATGGACCCAATCAGGCCCACGGATTATCTTTTTCAGTCAAATCTGGAGAAAGAATCCCACCATCACTTAAAAATATTTATAATGAAATCAAATTAGACCTCGGCCATGAAGTCCCAGAGCACGGAGAGCTTACAGCATGGGCCAAACAAGGTGTTCTTTTACTCAATACCGTTTTAACCGTTGAAAAAGGAAAACCTGCCTCTCATCGAAAGAAGGGCTGGGAGATATTTACAGATAAGGTCATTCAAACCTTAAGCCAAAAAAAAGAAAACTTAGTTTTTATTTTATGGGGAAGTCCCGCCCAAAAAAAAGAAAACCTTATTGATCAAAAAAAACATTTAATTCTTAAAAGTGTTCATCCCTCTCCCTTATCAGCCCATAGAGGTTTTTTTAATAATCATCATTTCTCCAAAGCTAATGAATTTTTATTATCAAAAGGTCTATCTCCCATTAATTGGGATATTAAATCGATAAACTAAATCTTGTTAAATTTTTTACACATTTACTTATAACTTCTTTAAGGTCATTTTAGACTTTTATCCTTATAACTAAAAATAAATCATTAAACTAATAGAGGAGGAAAACATGATACGAAAGTTTATTTTAACGCTTTTTTTAGGTTTTTTTTCCATAGGTGCTCATGCCGGCAAAGCCTCAGATGGTGAATGGGTAAAGCTAAGTGGTGAGGTCACAATGGCCACTGGAGACTACTTTATCTTAGATAAAGGAAATAAAAGTGTCACTGTTGAAATGGATGACTGGGACTGGTACAAGGAAGGCTATAAAATACTTAAAGGTGACAAGGTTATTGTTTATGGACGAGTAGACAATGACTTTTTGGAGCAAAGAACGATTGAAGCGAGTAGTGTATATGTTAAAGGTTTAAAGTCATTTTTTTATGCCAGTAGTGATGATGAAGAGTCAAAAACATCTATGTTTAACGAACCATTTCAAACTGACCGCTTTTCTAAAGAAATTTCTCTAGAGGTTACTGGCTTTGTCAAAAGTATTGATAAGCGTCACTTTGTTCTAGATACATTCTTTCAAGAAATTAAAGTAGATACGACTCAACTTGGGTATAACCCTTTAGACGGTATTGGTTTTACAAAAATTGATGTTGGCGACCAAGTCAAGGTTTACGGAAAACTTGATCACAATTATTTTGCAAAAGATGAATTAAAAGCTTCATGGCTAGTCACCTTAAATGAAAACTAAATTTGTTTCAAGCAGTGTTACTTAAAATAAAGTAGCACTGCTATTTTTTCCAGTTTTTTATCCAATAGTCCATTTCTTTTACTGTTTCTATTGAATCACCAATATCTTTCCAAGAGTATCTTGTTTTAATCCCTGAGAACTCGTAACCCATCTTATTCCAAAAATGATTTAATGGTTTATAGTTATTTGGTCTTAATTTGCTTTCATCTCTTTCTACAGCGCAAAAACATGTGAAGCTTAAATTTGGAATGACTTTTTTTGCATGGTTTTCTCTTTGCTCAAAAAATCGATGTCCCACACCATTACCTCTATACTCAGACAGAATAATCGACTCACCAAAATAAAAACCTTTTTCTATATCAAATCCATTATCTCGTAGTGGCGCTTGAAACTCATCCTCTTCTTCAATCATCGCCAAACATGTCGTTAAACCAACAAGTTTTTTATCTACGACGGCCATAATAATTAAGCTGCTTTGTGCTTTAGTATAACGTAATAAATACTTTCTTTCATAATGAATATCACCCTGATATAAATAAGGATATTCACTAAAGACTTTAATTCTTAAATTTGCAATATCATTAATATAATCATTAATTTGATTTGAATGGAGTTTTATATATTCAACTTTCACAGATTATATTTTATCATAAGTCTTATGGGGAAGCAGTATGTATAGAGGTTTATTTTATTTTTTTCTTACACTTTCAAGTATAAATGTCTATGCAAGTATAGTCCTTGAGCCGTGGTATGGTTCTTTCACTTCAACTGAAACGGAACTGGCGACACAAAATGATAAAGCCAATGCTATGACAGGAAATGCTTATGGTGTAAAGTTGGGTTATAAATCTAAATCTATAATAACAGGTATTGAAGTCAATAAGCTTAATCCTAAAATTAAAGACTCCTTTTTAAATTATTTAAGCCTTTCCACAAATAATATTTTTATAGGCTATCAGGCCGGTGCTCTTAGGTTTGAGCTTGGATATATTATCAATGGTCGTTTTACAGGAGAATCAAATCACATGGTTGATGGTTTTATATTAGAAGAGCTAAAAGGAAATATTTCAGGTATAAAATTTACTCTAGCTCTTTATTTAACTCACTTTGTAGCTCTAAACCTAAACTTTATTAACTATGATTATACTAACATTGAAGCCAAGTTTAAAGAAGTCTCAGGTGTAACAAAACAAGATGATGTCGTGGGTGAAAACATCTTTCTTGTGAGTCTATCTTTTCCCTTAACTTTTTTATAAATCACAATATTATATATTTTCATTAGTCCTTTAATCCGTTAGCATATATTTTATGAAAACGAGAGATGAAACTGACTCATTAGGCTCTATTGCTGTTCCCCAAGACAAACTCTGGGGAGCTCAAACTCAACGCTCTCTTAATCATTTTTGTATTGGAGACGAAAAAATGCCAAGTGAGTTTATCAAAACTTACGCATTGGTTAAGAAAATTGCCGCACACTCGAATCTTGAGCTTGGTTTACTTTCAAATGATAAATATGAAGCCATTGCCAAAGCTGCGAATGAAATCATGGAGGGAAAGCTTAATCAACACTTTCCTTTATCTATTTGGCAAACAGGTTCTGGAACTCAAACAAACATGAATCTCAACGAAGTTATCTCCAACCGGGCCAATGAGCTTCTCGGCTCCAAAAGAGGAAGTCATTCCCCTATTCATCCTAATGATGATGTCAACATGGGTCAGTCAAGTAATGATACTTTTCCAACTGCCACGCATATATGTTGCTATAGACTTATTAATGACAAGCTTTTGCCAAGCTTAGACAATCTTATTAACACCACCCAAAAAAAGGTTACAGAATTCAAAGATATACAAAAGGTTGGAAGGACACACTTACAAGATGCTCTTCCCTTAGGACTAGACGAAGAGTTTAGTGGCTACCTAACTCAACTTGAGTTCTCCCTGACAAGAATTCAACACAGCCTTAAGAGTCTTGAAAGGTTAGCAATTGGTGGAACGGCAATTGGCACAGGGGCCAATACCCATAAAAACTTTGCAGAGCATTTTGTCAAAACTCTAAACCGAGAAACTTCTCTTAAGTTTACAGTTGCATACAATAAATTCGAAGCGATTGCAGCACATGATAGCCTGGTTGAAGTCCATGGATGTCTTAAAACTCTAGCGGTAAGTTTAACTAAGATTGCTAACGATATTCGGTGGCTTTCAAGTGGTCCTCGCTGTGCTTTTAATGAGATTAATATACCCAAAAATGAACCAGGATCATCAATTATGCCAGGTAAGGTAAACCCCACTCAATGTGAAGCAATCCTTATGATATGCACACAAGTAATAGGCAATGATGTCGCTGTTAGTATTGGAGGCGGACAAGGAAACTTTGAGTTAAACACCTACAAACCTTTACTTCTTCACAACCTCGTTTCAAGTATAAAAACACTTGCAGAAGGTATTACATCTTTTGATAAGTATTGTATGCAAGGTTTGAACCCCAACAAAAAAAGAATTCAACATTTTATGGAAGAGAACATAATGATTGCAACCTTTTTGGCACCTGCAATTGGATATGAGGCGACTTCTAAGATTGCCCTCTCTGCCTATAATAATGAAACAAGTCTCAAAGATGAGGTTCTCAAATCAGGCTTAATCTCAGAAGAAAAGTTTAATAAACTCATTAATAAAAGTAGATAATTACTTCACATTATTTTCTTTAAAGAGTTCTACATATTGCATATCCACACCTTTAATATGCTTAATTAGCCAATTTTCTAAGAAACTTACTAATTCTTCAGTGATATTTTCTTCGGCATCAAAACGTTTTTTAAAGTCTAAAACTCTTTCTTTTAATGCATCATGTGCCTTTTTGTGTGACTCATAATTTGGATCATTGAGTTTTTGCATCAATTCTTCTTCAGTTTTAAAATGATAAACTGTATATGAAATGAGTTCATCAAGGTTAATCTCTATAATTAAACGACTTCCTTCGCCCAGCTGTGCTGCATTAATTATATTGTTTATATATTGAAATAATTTTGCGTGTTCATAATCTATTGTCTCAATTTGAGTATGATACTCTTCAGTAAATTCAACTTCTTTCATGTTTAACCTCACAACACTTAATCAATATCACTTACTTATTATACGTAAGACTTAATTCTTTCAAAGTAATTTCTTTAATGATTTCCATCATAAATTAAAGAACTCAAATTTTGTGTAGGTTATTTCACATTTTTTATATTTATCTTCATGATTTTTAAAATAAATATTAATAATATTTATACACTAAGGAGTTTGTATGGATTTTATAAGAGTATTATTTTCAATTCTTTTACCTCCACTGGGTGTTTTTCTACAGGTCGGTATTGGTGGAGCATTTTGGTTAAATATTATCTTAACACTTTTTGGTTATATACCCGGAATAGTTCATGCCGTTTGGATCATTGCTAAGAAATAATTAATTTGAATTTTTACGCTTCAGTCATTAATCTTTAGATTATTACATGAACAATTAAAAAAGGATTTTTTATGACTTTTATTTCACGCTTTATTATGACTTTAATTCTAAGTTTTTCATTTATAACAACAAACAATATTGTCTATGCTAATCAGGGACAAAATTTAATTGAGACAGTTGATATAATTAATTATCAAGACCAAATTGAACAAAAAGAAAATTTTCGTAAGCTTTTAAAGACTGATGAGGCAAAGAAAATTTTACTTGCTAATGGTTATAGCGAAAAAGAAATGCAGATGCGATTAAACTCATTAACTCAAAATGAATTTAACGAGCTTCAGCATAATATCAATCAAGCTCAGGCTGGTGGTGTTTTAGTTACAATTATACTTGTACTATTGATTATATACCTTGCCCAAAGAATATGATTAATTTTTTATTAATTTTATTTTCATTAATTTCGTTTGGTTGTGCAACTCCAACACCTCAATCAAGCAAAATTATTAAGAATCAAAGTACGTTTAACTTACAAAGGAAGATCATTTCTGATGTTCCTTTTATTCTTCAAAAGAAAAATCATTGTGGCCCTGCAACCCTGGCAATGAATTTAAACTGGTATGGAAAGAATATTACTGCTGATGAAATTAGCTATGATCTTTATCGCTCAGACAAAGAAGGCTCTTTTAAAACGGATATGATTTATAGTGCTAGGAAAAATGGCTATATTGCGGTTAAAATTAAAAACTTATCTGATATTTTAAAGGAAGTTGCCAATAATAGACCTGTGATTGTCTTTCAAAACTTGGGCTTTGATTGGTATCCTTTATGGCACTACGCCTTAGTTGTGGGTTACGACCTCCAAAAAAATGAAATCACGATGCACTCTGGTGAAAATAAATTTAAAACTCAAGAATTTAGAAAATTTGAAAGAACATGGAGTAGAGGTGGCCACTGGGCAATTCTTCTTACAAAACCGACAGAAATTTCGATAACAGGATCAAAAAGAGATCATATCCGTAATGCCAGCTCATTAGAACAAATGAAGCAATTGCAAAATGCTAAAGACCATTATTTAGCCATACTTAAAAAATGGCCAAATAGTACAATGGCGTATTTTGGACTTTCTAATATCGCGGTTAAGGAATCAAAAATAAAAGAAGCAATTACATACCTAGAAGCTATTCCAAAAATTGATAATACTTTTTTCTTTGCCTATTTTAA
>PAKC01000097.1 GCA_002706205.1 Halobacteriovoraceae bacterium | reverse complement strand
TTTGGAGGCCAGCAAGCTCTAAAATTCTCTCAAGGGTCAATTCTCCCCAAGCTCCTTGAAACTTTACATCTGAAGATAAAGCCCTCGTTAATTGTCCTGTTTCATGCCCAATTTTTTGAGCACTCTCAAGCATTTGGGCCAATCGCTCTCTAAGACTTTCTCGATCTTTAAGGTCTTCTCTATGTAAAGAGTCCATATATTCTTTGTATTCTTTCACTTTGAGTTCAAGAGGGTTGACCACATGAGTGAGTTTCTCATTCGCATTTACTTGAAACTCTTCTGAATTCTTCTTTAAAATCTGCGCAGCAAGGAGTTCAAACTTTTGAGTTTGAAACTTTAATAAAAACTTCAATCCCAAAAAGCCTATGATAAGGGCCAGCAATAAACCACTAGCAAAACCTAAAATTAAATCCATTTAAGACTCAACCTTAATTTTAACCAATCGAAGTTTTCCCAATTTAAAAATATATTCTTTTCCGGCTTCAAGCACAAAACTTTCTTCCTTATAGGATTTGCCATCAATTTTAAAGGCGTTTTGTTTCATAAGTCTTCGCCCCTCTCCATTAGATTTTATAAACTCGACTCGATTTAAAAAGTCTAACACCTTAAGTTCACCTGCTGGTTCAATGACAGTCAAAATATCGTCAGGAATTTTATTTTTTGCAAAACGATCTTCGAATTTTTTTCTTTCCTCTGCCCCTGTTCCCGCAGGATGATAATAATCGACAATTTCTGCTGCTAATTCTTTTTTAGCTTCCATGGGGTGTTTGCTCCCATCATTTAAACCTTTAAGAATTGCTTCGACTTCCTCACTAGGTCTTCGACATAAAAGTTCATAATATTTTTTCATAAGATCGTCTGAAATACTCATAAGTTTTCCAAACATATCCGTTGCCGACTCTTCTAAAGAAATATAATTATCTAAAGATTTACTCATTTTCTGAACCCCATCAGTTCCTTCCAAAATGGGCATCGTTAAAATACACTGAGGCTCTTTTTGATACGCTTTTTGTAAGTGCCTTCCCATTAAAAGATTAAAGGTTTGATCGGTCCCTCCAAGTTCAAGATCTGCTTCTATCGCCACAGAGTCGTATCCTTGCATTAAAGGATAGGCAAACTCATGCATATAAATGGCTTCTTGAGCTTTATATCTTTTCGTAAAATCATCCCTTTCTAACAAAGAAGATACGGTTACCTTGGCCATCATTTTAATCATATCAATAGGAGTCAACTCTCCTAGCCAGTCGTTATTAAAGACGACTTTAATCTTTTCCATATCCAAGATTTTTGAAACTTGTTGAGTATAGGATTTTGCATTCGTTATAACTTCTTCATCTGTCAGTAAAGGCCTGGTTTGCGACTTACCTGTAGGATCACCAATTCTTGCAGTAAAGTCTCCGATAAGAAAGTATATATCGTGTCCAAAGTCTTGCAGTAGTTTAAGTTTTTGAATAATGACCGTATGGCCTAAATGAATATCTGGACGAGAAGGATCTGCACCAAATTTGACTTTAAGCGGTCTATCCTTTTCATAGGACTCTTTGAGCTTATCTAACAACTCTTTTTCGGGAATAATATCCACAGTTCCACGCTTTAATTCTTTTAACTGTTGCTCTGGTGCAATTGTAATTTTTCTCATTTTTTTATCTATCCTTTAAAATCCTGTCACTGCCTTACGAACTCTTTGCATGGTTTCATCTGCGATGGCCTGGGCCTTACTCGCCCCATCTAACAGAACGTTATCAATTTCATTTTTATTTTCCATTAAATAATTAAACTTCTCTCTTGGACCACTTAGATAGGCATTTACAACTTCAAAAAGCTCAGCTTTTGCATACCCCCAACCAATTCCTTCGCGATATCTTTGCTCCAAGCTTTTCACTTGCTCAGAAGAGGCAAAAAGACGATAAATTTCCATAATTAAACAATTATTGGGGTCTTTAGGCTCTTCAGGAGCTGAACTATCAGTGGTAATTTTATTAATCGTTTTTTTCAGTTTTTTCTCGCTGGCCCACAAAGGAATAATATTACCATAAGACTTACTCATCTTGCGCCCATCTAGGCCTGGAATATAGGCCCCTTGCTTTTGAATAATTTCTTGTGGCTCAACCAAAGTTCCCTCACCAAAATATTCATTACATCTTCCGGCGATACTTCTTGCGATTTCCACATGCTGGATTTGATCTTTGCCAACAGGTACGTCATTCGTATCGTATAATAAAATATCCGCACTCATTAATACAGGATAATTATACAGTCCCATATTAATGCCTTGATCTTGATCTTTGCCATCTTCTTTGTTTTTTTGGACGCGATCTTTATAAGAATGGGCCCTATTCATATCACCTTTTGGCGTCATGCAACTCAACATCCAAGCAAGCTCAAAAACCTCTTTAATATCACTTTGTCTAAAAAAAATAGCTTTAGTAGTATCTAAACCCAAAGCTATCCAAGTAGCTGCAATTTCATATACATATTGTTTATAAGCTTTTGGGTCTCTAACAGTAGTCAAGGCATGAGCGTCTGCAATAAAATACAGTGCTCTTTCATATTCTCCACTCTTAGAAAGCTCTATCGCAGGGCGTATCGCTCCCAATAAATTACCTAAATGGATATCTCCTGTAGGCTTTATCCCGGTTAAAATTGTTTTCATGGTCACCTCTATTCAGTAAGCATGCCATAAAATACACTATTGGTCATCTGCTTCTTAGGGAGAATCTCATGTCAAAACCCCCACCTTTCTGGTGCATCTGACTCCCAAAAATCTTGATTGTGTTTCTCGCTCTTCAGATGGCGTCATCTTAAGACTAGAAAGACTCGATCAAGATACATTCACATTAGGCAATAAAATGCGTCTTGATGATATTAACTTAGAACTAACAGAGAATACAACAGGTGGAAGCTACCCAGGAGCCGGGAGTGCCCCTACGAGATTCAACAAGTTCAAATGTATTTTAAACTACGGCCCAACTCAAACTGTAGGTGGAACAAAAGATACTATTAAAGCTGACTTCGACTTATAGAATAAAAATTGATGAGTCCTTTTTTAAAAGGACTCATAATTTATAAAAAAGCACACTGAATATTCATTAAATCAATGACCTTAATTCTTCCAAAAAAACTTTTCTTAATTGAAACCTTACTAGCATCAACCATTTTAACATACGAAAGATTCGGATCTATTTCTAAATCAGCAATACCATGCTTATTAAAAGAGACTGTCTTATCTTCAACATCATCAATCTGATAGGACAAAACACCATTTTTATATGTCACTCTTTTATCACCAGTAACACTTTTAACAAGAAAGTCAGCACCCTCAACTAGTGGTAATCTTTGAGTTGGTAGACTTAGATCAATCCATCTCCCTGTGCCAACGGCTTCGATTCGAATAACTTTAATTCCTGCCTCTGGAATTAATAAATCTTTTCCCTCAATAACCGAAACAGAGCAAGCTGTATCTTTTCCTCTAGAATCAGAATAACGTGAATGAAAGTTCACATCGTATTCTTGAGTTGTCATTTTCAATGCATGCACAGATAGCGAAGTTAACAAGGCTAAGCCTGTCATTAGTTTTTTCATTTTGTTCTCCTATCCAGTTTAAATAAATTCTTAAACTCTAACTCATATTATTTATTCTTTAATTGTATAAATTGAAACATTTTCTTCAGAAAGCTCTGATTCATCTAACTGATTACGCATAATTTCAAAACACTTACTATCACTTGCAGCAAGAATGATTTCACCATTTACTTTTTTTAAATATAATTGATCCGCCCCCTCTAATCGACAAGTTGAATCTGACCATACTTGGATAAAACTTAATCTTGCTATAAATGAACCTGGTGTTAGTATTCTTCTTCCTTCCGGTACTTTATACACAGTACAAGCCACAGTGTTTACTTCATAGCCATATAAATTATCAATACAGTTTTGCATGAAAGTTGAGTTAATCTTTGTTGAATATTTCTCTACATCAACCGACTCTGTATTTGCAAAGCCAGAAAGACTACACATCAAAAGTATTCCCAATAATAGTTTTTTCATTTTTGTTCTCCTATTTTTTATAATAGTTATTATTTCTGTAGCCTAGGAAATTACCACAGAAAGAAACGCACCGCACAGCAAGATTGTTTTGTATGAAATATTTATAGAGACTCTTAGGCAAAAAAAAGACTTCTTACGAAGTCTTATATAGTACACTAAATTTGGATTTTGGTTGCGGGAGCTGGATTCGAACCAACGACCTTCGGGTTATGAGCCCGACGAGCTACCAGACTGCTCCATCCCGCGTTAAGTTGTTAGTATTTATAGATTACATAGAGAGCTTTGTCTAGTACTTTCTTACTAGTATTAAAGAAAGTATTCCACTCAACCTTAAATACCTAAATTTTACTCTATTTTAGTCGATACATCTTACAGAGAATATAAAATGGAGATGATTTATGTCCACACCTGCAAAAAAATTAACTTTAGAAATTGATACAAATGAGCTTTCTGAGCATCATTTAAGGCTTATTAAAAGTATTAATTCACTCATGACCCATGTTCTAACGACACAAAGTGAAGAAGATTATTTCGAAGGAAGCTCTGATCTTTTACGATTAGTGGCCAATGCCATCAAAAAAGCTAAATTCTCAGAAAATAATCAACAAATTGAATACGCCCAACAAGCACTAGAATTCTGTGTTGATAATTTAAGTGATCAAGTTTATCAAAATGAAGTCACTATTTTAGATAATTAAGAACTTCTAAAACTTCTCATACTAGGAGTTGTTTTTTGAGTACTAAGCTTGGGCTTAAAAGTTCCCATAAGCTTTTTCTTTTCCTCATCTCTTTTAAGCTTCGCTTCTTTTTGAAGCTTAAGTGTTTCATAGTATTCATCTTTTCGATAACGAGCAAATTCTTTTGAGTCAGCGAGTTTTGCATCTTTTTGTTTCTTACTCGACTTTTTAACATCAATAGATTTTTTAGAAGAAAGATATTCTTGCCCATCAAGTCTTTTTGAGCCATCCTTATTAATACCCATAGACTTTAAAAGCTCTGACTTGGTTAAATACTCCCAAGCTCCAGGTTTGATATTTTCAATAGCAAGAGCTCCAATAGCAACTCTTTTTAATTTATCAATAGTCACTTCACAAGCTTCACAAATTTTTCTAATTTCTCTATTTTTTCCCTCTTCCAAGCGAAACTCAAGCCAAGTTTTAGTAGGTAATTGCTCAATAACTCGCACAGACTTGGGCTTTAAAAATTGTCCCCCGACTTGAACACCTGAGCGCAACTTTTTCAAAAGAACATCATTAACTCTTCCAAAGACTTTTACTTCATATGTTTTTACGATTCCAAAACTTGGATGCATAATTTTATTGGCCAAGTCCCCATCATTCGTTAGTAATAATAGGCCCTCAGACAAATAATCAAGTCTACCTACTGGATATACTCGAGTTTTAATGGGAACTAAATCCATCACAGTTTTTCTTCCTTCTGGGTCTGAAACAGTTGTGACATAACCTCTTGGCTTATTCATCACAAGATAAAGATGATCGACAGTCAGTAAATCAATAACTTTACCGGCTACCTCAACAACATCCTCCTGAGGATCAATTTTCACTCCTTGCTCTTTGACTTTGAGACCATTAACTTTAACTTGGCCTTGAGCAATTAAATCTTCCGCTTTTCGACGTGAAGTCACACCACAGTCTGCAATATATTTTTGTAAACGAATTAAATGATCTTTTTTTGAATGATTTTTTGACATAGTCCCTTCCTTTCGACCTCACGGCCGTAAAAAATATTAGCTATTTTTAAATGATTACCTAGGAAAAAGCAAGGGCCTTAGTAAAGCTTACTCTCTTTGCTCGTCTGATGCATTATTTTGGTCATTTTCATCTAAAAAGCCCAAATCAATATCAAATTCTTTAGCTGCTTCAATGGCGTTATCTGCTAATTCTTCTGAATTCTGTATCGCCTGATCAACCTCTTGGACGACATCCTCATTCGTTAGATTTGCAAAAGCCTGATCTAAAGCTTCCGATAGTTCATCTTCTTCACTTTTAGCTGAGGCCTCATCTTGAGCTAAAGCTAGTTTATCTGCGATAAAACTAGAAATATCTAAGTCATCATTATCTGCTGAAGTCGTTATCTCCTGCTGAGGCTCATCTTGCTGCTCTTCCATTAAATTAGCAAAAGCTGCATCAATCTCATCACTTAAGTTATGCGACTCACCTATTTCAGATAAAGCTGATTCCTGCTGTAAAGAATCAATAAGCTTTTCGGATTTTTCAAAAACCTCATCTGCACGAGCTTCTATATCTTTTACACTGTCTGAGTCTAATTCTTGAAAATTGGCTTCAGAAAGATCTGTTAATTTTTGAACTTCCTCTTCATCATTTTCCAGCTCTGGTGTATTAAAAAGCATATCTTTTAATAATTTAAGCGAAATAGGCTTAGGCTCCATCACAGAGGTTAAAGTTTCAGAACCAGCCGACGATTTATTTTGCTCAATAATTTGCGCTTTACTTACAAACTCCTCTAAAATATCAAAAGCTGATTTTTTCTCAACTCCCTCATCTGTCTTTCGAACCTTATCCATTTCCTTAAGGGACTTAGTAAATGTTGTATCGGAAGCAATCTCTTGAATGCTAGAACTGAGTTGATCAAGTTCTAAAAGTTCATCCATATCAAACTTTTTCTTATCACCTGTATTGACTATATTTTTAATATCCGAAATCTGTCCTATCTCGTTAGCATTCGCAATTTCTTCTAGTTCAATTTCAGAAGGGAGATCATCAATGGAGTTTAAATTAAATACTTCTAAAAATTCTGCTGTTGTAGCATAAAGAGATGGTCTTCCCACTTCATCAGATCTTCCTGCTATTTTAACCAATCTTCTATCCATTAAAGCTCTAATAATATGTGAGCTATCAACACCACGAATACTATCTACTGCTGTTCGCGATATAGGTTGCTTATAAGCGATAATGGCAAGCACCTCTAAGGCCGTTGGACTTAGCTGTAAAGACTGAACCTTAAACATATTTTGAACAATTTTTGAATAAGTCGCCTTTGTTCGAAATTGATAACCTTGAGCAACCTCCATTAAACGAATACCATGATGTTTGGCTTCATACTCTACTTGTAAGCGCGCAATGGATTCATGAACAACTCGCAAAGGCAAATCTGAATCGATTTGGTTTTTAATTTTTAAAAGATTAATAGGGCGATCTTGCATAAAAATAATAGTTTCAATAGCTCCACATAAACTCTCATAATCAAGTCCCGTTCTTGCTTGCCATAGTTTATCCTCTTGCTCTTTTTCATTAAAAAAGTCCAAGTCTAAACTAAACTCTTCTTTTGAAAAATCCCAACTATAATCAATTACGCTCATATTTATCCTTCCAGGCTATTGTAATGTTGTTGCCGAATCAATTGCACTTTTCGTCTCTACTTGTACAACAGTCTCATTGTTATTTATAATATCATCGTCAGAAATAGACTCATTGGCCTCTTCTGGCTCAAATCCATCCGCAGTCTCTACATCAAAACTATCCAGACTTTCTTTAACATCAACATAAATCATTCCATCAGGTTCATTTTGAAAAATTTCTAATTTTTTTAATCGGGCAAGTTCCAGCAAAGAAATAAATGTAATAACAACTTCATCTTTACCTTTTCCCCAATTAATAAGCTTATCCATAGTCGTTTTATTTCCTGCAGATAAATTATTTTTGAGCTCAATAAGCTTTTCTTTAATTGATAGGCGATCTCTTTTGACAACTGTGTATTTTCGCTTCTCCCTACGAATAAGATCGATCATGACTTCATTTAATGAAGCCAACTCCATTGGGGATAAAATACTATTTTGAATGGCCTTACGATCGACTTTAGGCTTTACAAAGATATCTTCTCCTCGACGAGGAAGAGTCATTAGCCTTTCACCCAAACGTTGAAACTTGGCTAATTCTTCTAATTTTTGAATAAGTTGAGTTTTCGTCGTTATCTCTAAATCATCTACATTTTCAATTTTAATTTTCTCTTCTTCATCTTCAGCAATAGATTTTGATTTAATAAATAATAAAGAAGCTGCCAAATAAAGATACTCACCAGCAATATCAAAATTAACATCTTGTAGTTTCTTGAGATAATCTAAGTATTGATGTGTAATTTTATTAATATCGAGTTCTTTAATATTCATCTCTTCTCTTTGAACGAGATGAAGTAATAATCCCAAAGGACCATCAAAACGATCTAATTTAACTTGAATATTATTTTCAATCATATTTCTCTCTCTATCTCCCCAAAGACTCTCTAACTAAACATGTTATAAAAGAAAAGAGGAAGAGCATTACCAAGTTTTATAAAAGGCATTATAATATAGTGAATAGTTGGTATTCCCATTATACTTAAAGCAAAGACACCTAAAATAACCATAGGTGCATATTGAGCCAGACTTTCATAACGCCTTAAAGTTTCTCCTTTTAAGTAAGCTGCCACCATTCGCGATCCATCCAAAGGAGGAAATGGAATAATATTAAAAGCACCTAAAAGAAAATTGATAAATATTGAATATTTTAGCATTTGGGCTATTTGCTCTAAATAAGAAAAGTCTGAGGGAGCAAACAAAAGAACTAAAACCAAAATAAAGGCTGATAAAGTTCCCAAAATAAAATTAGATAACGGCCCTGCAAAGCTTACCCAGAACATCCCTTTTTTCATATCTGTAAAATTGCGTGGAATCACAGGAACTGGACGTGCCCATCCAATAACTGCCCAACCAGCAATAACACCTATTAAAGGAAAAAGAATTGTTCCCATCGGATCAATATGCGCAGAAGGATTAAAGGTAAGACGCCCCTCTCTTTCGGCCGTATCATCTCCAAATAACTTAGCAACATAACCATGTGCGTATTCATGGATAATGATTGCCAATAAAAAACCTGGAGCGCACTGCGCTATTTTTAATATGATGTCTTGTATATCTAATTGAAAGCCCATAGTAGAGTCATACCAAAACACTCAAAATGGCGCAATCAATTGATTGCAATTTTTAGACTTTTCTAAACTTACTCACAGCAATATACTAATAACATATGAAAAAAAGGAAAGTCCAAACTGTTATTTTTTACAAGATGCAAGATAAAACAAAACAGTTTTTATTGCTCCAAATGAATAAACGTAGAAAATCCTTTTGGCAAAATGCAACAGGTGGGGTGGATCAAAATGAAAAAGCTCAGGATGCAGCTCTTAGAGAGGCAATTGAGGAGACTGGGTTGAAAAGATCTAATATCAAAAAATTAACTGATGCTGGCCTTTCTTTTAAGTTTGATGATCAGCGCAATAATCATGTCACTGAAAAAGTTTTTTTTCTAGAATGCTACCAAGAATGGAGGGTACAGCTTGATCCTTCAGAGCATCAAGACTTTAAATGGGTTCATGAAAAGGATATAAATCAGAAATCTGTTCATTACCAATCAAATTACCGTGCCTTGGTTTTGGCCAAGGAGTTTTCATGCTGAAATATTTTTTACTTTTTCTTGTATCAACCACAGCTTTCACACAGGTTAATGACATTGAGCTTGAATCTTTAGACGATCTCTCTATCCTCCAGCAGTTTGAAGAAGAAACTCAAGAAGAAGCGCAAAAAGATTCTTATGCAGGTCCACCTCTTCTTCAAGAAGAGAAAAAAGAAAAGGAAATTGAGCAAGAGCTTAATTTTGAAATATCATTAGAAGAAGAATTAAGTTTAACTGCACAAGACAAAAAAGATACTTCTGAAAATACCAACCAAGACTTTACAGAAGAAGACAAAAAAATCATTGATCAGTTCTCAAAATATCAAGATCAAAATATCCAGGAAATTATAGATCAAGCCCAACTTAATAGACCCAAACGTTTTTCGACAGCTCAAATAGAAGCTCTAAAAATTCAACTACAAGATATTGCTCAAAGCCCAGTAAGGGTAGAAGAAATACCAAAAGGAGCTAAACTTATTCGCCTAAAAGATAATAAGGTCGTCTACACTCCTAAAACGATATCTGTTAAAGCACACACTCTGCTTGATTATAATAAATACAGATATATTCTGAATAAAGACGGAAAGATTACTTATAAAATTTTGTATAAAAATATTGTTTCTGTTCGCCAGATTAAAAATCTCTATCGTCCACCTAGAAGGTTTAAACGCTTAGAAAAAACACAAAAACTTAGCACATATGATAAAAATCTTTTTAAATCTTTTGATCTCAAACTACACACGGGACTTATCAACTCTCATTACACTCAAGATCTTCTCCAAACTAAAGAAAGCTTTACTCCACTTTTGAGACTCGAAATGGGTTTAATCGCAGATACAACATTTATATTAAATCCAGGAGTATCTTTCGCGCTAGAAACATTTCAGGGGAATCTCTCTAATGGAGGGAGTTATAGCCTAAATTCAGTTTCAATTGGACCAACGTTTACAACAAAACCTCTCATCAATCAATTTTCCTTAATTGTACAACCTCGCTTCTCGCTTATCTCTAGAGTTCAAATCAAAGATAAAGGTAAACAATATACTGTCAATAATTCTGAAACAGCTCTTTTACTTGGACTCGAAAAAGAATATGATTCAAAAGACTTCAAAGACTATAGCTTTGGCTTTAACTGGCAAAGAAAATGGTATAAAACAGACACAAAAGACATCATTCTTGAAACGAGCTCTGTCTCTTCTTACGACGATAGTTTTTCTTTATCCTTAGGTTATAGGTTTGGCTTATGAGACTTTACTTATTAACAATAATATCTCTTATTTTTTGTTTACCTGCTTATGCCTTAACTGGAACAATAACAGTGCTTGAAGCCCCTCTTTTCTCCAAGCCAGATGAAAAAAGTAAAATCCTTCAATATTATAGAAAGGGAGACGATCTCTTTATCCACTCTAAAGCCTCTGTTAAAGAAATTTATGATGAAGAGCTATTAAGGCTCACTCCAGGAGTTTCAGCGACAGAATATAATGATCCTTTTTTAGATCAACAAGAAACAAATCAGCTCCAAAACATTGAACATGAAAAGTTTTATAAAACTCTTACCCGAAGAGGGAAAGAGGCTTACATTCTTAAAGAACATGTTTTTCTCAATTACAAAGACAAAAGAGAACTCACCCAAAAGACAATTGATTTTGACCATACAGACTATCGCATAACAGAACCCTTACCCTCAAATTATCCTCTTAAAGCACAAAGTGGATATCGAGGGTTATACCAATTTGCTATTGGACGACCAAACTACTCCCCTTATCCTTATAGGGATAAAATTATAGATACTGATTATAATTTTATTAAGGAATTTCAATTTGTATGGTCAAAAGAGGTCCCCTTAGAACGTCAAAAAAGATTCTTTTTTGGTTTTATGACAGCTTTTCATTTCTCTAGTATGAAATATTTATTAAACACTCAAAAATCAATTCAAAAAAATCTTCGGCTTTATCTTGGGCCCTACGCTAGCTATGATATTTACCAAACAAAAAAGAATGCCCTCACTCTTTTTTCTAGTGTCCAGGCCATTCTCTTTGATCAAATGAAAATTAGAATTGATAGTACAGAGGATGCTGCCGCCGAAAGCCGAACATATAATAGCCCTTTTGGACTTACAGCATTATTTGGCTTTCAGTATCAATTTTTTAAAAACATTCATATTTTTGATACTGTCATAGGTGCTCAGTCAAGAATCACTTTACCCAAAAAATATATTGTACGAGATGCTTCAAATAATCCGCAGTTTTGGCAATCAAGCTCGGACAATGATTCTTATCAACAAGAGCTGTCCACAGAAGTGAGTCTCTTTATTGCTCTTCAACACTCTTATTAACGTAGCGGCAAAGATTGCCTGCCCCAGCAATAACGCTAAAAAATAATAAAGCCTTTATTAAATTCCCCGAAAAGCCAGTAAGACAAAAAATAATTTACTAGGAGGGTAATATGTCACAACCAATTTCAAATGAAACACTAAAAGAAGTTCTTTTTCAAAAATTAGGTCATACTTGGTATATTTTTACAGAAGTTAATAATGAAATTATTTATTCTGCAATGCCAGACGGTATGGACCCTAGAAGTACTAAGCTTGAACTCTTCGATGTCATTGAAGATCATATGAAAAAAGTCGCTACACATCCAAGGTTCCAAGAAAAGGCTGCATAAAAGATGGGGGCTAAAAAAAAGTATAAAAACTTTTATCCCCAAGAGAAGGGAAAAAATCCCTCATCTCAACAAGATAAACAAATGATTGACGTTTATCAAAAAAAAATCAGTGAGCTTTTAAAAGACCCAGCGAAACAAAAAAAAGCAGCTGAAATACTCTCTCAACTCATTAATCAGAAAAAAAAGTAAAAGGCTCAACTTTCTTTGGGCCTTTTTAAAATCTTTAGAAACCGCCCTACTAAATTGATGATAGAGAAAACTCAAACTTAGAGGCGGGCCACTGGAATGCTTTTAAAAAGGGATTTCCTTGAGGCACTGGCCAGCAGTTATTTAGAAGTAAATAATTTCAAATATGAAATAAGCTTTTCTGTTCAGACATCTATAAATTTAGAATAGTTACATCATTACAGCTTCTGTCTGTGAGTTTGAGTTTTCCCTACTATCCCCACCGTAGTCAGGCGGTTAAAAATCTTTAAGATTGCCAAAAGTGATGCTATATTATGCCTATAAAAAAATGATGCGTTAGTTTTTAACGTAAAAAAGGAAGGGATCATATGGCCATCGGTTTTTATAACTTTCAAAGATTACATGATGAAGAATTTCGCAAATCTGTAATGGAAAGATTTGAAGAAATAGTAAACAAAAATGGATTTGTTGAAGGTGAATACAATGATAAATTTGAAAATGAATTTGCCTCTATGCAAAAAGCAAAACATTGTGACTTAGTCGCCAATGGAACTGATGCGCTTGAAATAGCTTTAAAGGCTTATGGAGTAGGAAAAGGTGATAAAGTCGCTATTGCTGCAATAAGCTTTTATGCAACTGCAGAGTGTGTCTATAATGTTGGAGCTGAACCTATTTTTGTTGATGTTGAGCCACAAACAGGTTTGATGTGTCCAGAGTCTTTGCAAAGAATAGTTAATAAGCATGAAGATATTAAGGCCATTATTTGTGTCCACATCTACGGAATGCCTGCAAATATTTCGGCACTCGAAAAAATCTGTAAACCCAAAAATATAAAAATTGTTGAAGATGGTGCTCAGGCTGCTGGTGGTTTTTACGAAAATGGAGAACCTATCGGTTCAAGTGGAAACCTTGTTACCTACTCATTTTATCCGACGAAAAACTTAGGTGCTTTTGGTGATGCCGGAGCTATTTTATGTAATGACGATAAACTCTCAGAAGATATTCGCTCCATAAGAAATCACGGTAGGAGCCCTAATGGTCACCGGTTAATTGGTAGAAACTCTCGCTGCGATCATTTACAAGCAGCTGTCTTACACTTAAAACTTTCCAATGCTCCAACCCAAAATGAAAATAGAAAAAATATAGCTGCTTGGTATTTTGAAGAGTTAAGATCGACAGCTGGACTTGAACTTGTCCCCGAAAAATATATTAAAACATCATCTTGGCACCTTTTCCCAGTTCGTTTGGAAACCAAAGAAAAAAAATATGCGCTTAAAGAAGCGTTAGCAGAAAAAAATATTGGTTCAAGCTTATTTTATGAAAAAGCAATGCCAGAAGAAGCTCCGCTTGAAAATGTTCCAGGTGAGAAGACTCATGCTATTACTTTTGCTCATAAAACGATTTGTTTACCGATGCATCCCTTTTTAACTCAAGAAGATGTAAAATTTGTAGCTGATACAGTAAAAGATTTTTTAAAATAATTTTTTAATTTAAGGGAGGCAAAGGCCTCCCTTTTTTATAAACCATTTATAATATTTGACGTTTTTTCACGAAGTGGCTTAACCTTAACTTTCTTAAAATGCTCAACGTAATTCATCATCGCACTATTAATCATAAACCCTGTATCGACATATCTTTTATTCCCAGTAAGTTTTGGATAATTATCGCCTCCCTTAGCTAGAAAATTCATTGTTCCCAAAGTAAACTCTTTTTTAGTGGAGGCTATTTTATTGCCTTTATTTTCAATTTTCCATGAGCCATCATAAGCAGTCACTTTATAAAGTTTTTTATCTTTAAAATACAGCTTCATGTTAACAAAGTGTGGGTAACCACCAATGATATTTTGAGGGTCAACAATAGCAAACTTAGAGACATTTTTTAAATATTTAAAAAACTCTTCACTCGATAACTTAACCACAGCAATAGTATTTCCATAAGGATGAACATTATGAAGGTCTTTACGTGAAACTTTTCCAGCATTTAAACTGGCCCGCATACTCCCTCCATTAAGCACGACACCATCGACACCACTCACCTGATGGCGTAATGACTCCCCCATAAACTGACCTATTGCCATTTGCTGAGATCTCACTTTTGAACGAGAACCATCAAGTGTATGAGTGATTTCTCCTACAACTTTTTGTCCAATTTTTTCGGCCTTAAACGCATAAGTGCTAAAAAAGCTTTTTAAAGTAGCATCTTCAAGAATTTTTCGATCAACATAAACCTTACCCTTAGGGGTTTTCTTTTTAAGATTAACAGGCTTAAGTTCATATTCGAAATCAACTCTTTGATGACTTTGATTAACATAAAGATCAAGGACACCTACATATTTTCCCCAGTCCTCTGCTTGTACAATAAGTGTTCCATTATGTTCTTGAGCATTAATGATCTCTTGAGAATGCCCCCCTACAATGACATCAATTCCGTCGACCTTTTGGGCCAAGTCAATATCACCATTAGATGTTGCACTCCCGTGATGCCCGACATGAGTCACAGCAATAATAAGATCTACTTTTTCTTTTTTCTTTAATACGCCCACAATCTCTTTTGCACTTTTGATAATAGATCGAAATTCAAACTTCTTTTTAGCATCGTCATGGCTAGCTTTAAATGGAGTATCCACCGTTGTTAAACCAAAAATCCCCACCTTAACACCATGAAAGTTTTTAACCAGGTAAGCCGGCTCAAAAACTCTTTTCTTATTCTTTTTCCAGAAAATATTCGCCGACAAAAAAGGAAAACTTGCCCACTTTTTTTGTTTAAGAATGACTTCATAAGAATTATCAAATTCATGATTTCCCACCGCCATAGCATCATAGCCAATAAACTTCATTCCTAAAAAATCTGGTTCAGCGTCAAAAATATCACTTTCCATTGTTCCTGTATTAATATCCCCGCCTGATAAAAGTAAATGAGCTCCCTTTTTATCACTTACAATTTCAGTTCTTAGTTTATCAATTAAAGTTTTTCGAGCTGCCATTCCATATTGCCCATCTCTATCAGGTAAATAATGACCATGATGATCATTTGTATGGAGAACACGCAATTTTAACTTTACGTTTTTACGCTCTGGAGTTGTCGAACAACTAATAAGAAAAACTAAAAATAAGACCAATAATTTCACACAATACCTCTTTAAATTAATTAACAAAAAGCCAAAGTCTTCATATCAAAAAAAAATCAAAAAGCTTAGGATAAAATCCGACAAAACAACACAAGTACCTAAAATAACGTATTGTAATCAGGCAAATAGGAAAATTTTTCCACTCAAAGCATAAAAAATACTCAATGAGTCAATTTTTAACACCGATAAATACCTAAGAACTTCGTTGGGGTTTAAAAGGAAGTTCATTTTTTTATTAACACAAGAGCAAGGTTGCTCACTTCTGTAGGGGTACAGAAAGATGAAAATGGAGGTTTTATATGAATTTAGGAGATTAGATTATGGGTTTTAGAATTGCAACAAATGTAGCGTCGTTAAATGCACAGAGATCACTTTCAAGGATTTCACAACAAGAGCAAACAACATCTGCTCAACTCTCAAGTGGTGAGAGAATTACGAAGTCTTCAGATGACTCTGCCGGTTTAGCGATAAGTGAAAAATTAAGAGCAAACATTAGATCAAGCCGTCAAGCCAATAGAAACGCCAATGACGGTATTAGTATGATTCAAGTTGCCGAAGGTGGTCTCGATGAATCAGCAAATATCTTAATCCGATTAAGAGAACTTGCGATTCAATCAGCTTCAGACACAGTTGGTAAGACAGAAAGAAATTATACTAATATGGAATTCTCACAGCTTAAAAATGAGCTTCAGAGAATTTCACAGACAACAGAGTTTAACGAAGTAAAGTTATTAGATGGTTCATCAGAAAAACTTGACTTCCAAATTGGGGCCAATAACGATCAATTCGAAGATAGAATCGTTTATGACCCAGGAAAAATAAACTCTGGACTTGATGCTCTAGGATTAAGCGATGAGGCAGTTGACTCAAAAGAAGGAGCACAAAATTCACTTGAAAAAATTGACTCGGCAATTAAAACTGTTTCGGGTCAAAGAGCAGAGTTAGGTGCACTCCAAAACAGATTGATTACGACATCTGCAAACTTGGAAACTTCGGTTGAGAATATGTCTGCAGCAAACAGCCGAATTAGAGATGTGGACTACGCTGAGGCAACAGCTAAGAACACACAGAATAATATCATGAAACAAGCTGGTATCTCTGTGTTAACTCAAGCAAACCAAACGCCACAGCAGGCACTGAGACTAATTGGGTAATAAACCCCAACAAAGAACAAAACTTGGGCCCTTTTTGAGGGCCCTTTTTTATTAATCACAAGTCATATTTAAACGTTTAGAACGGCCATCTCTGGTAAGAACAATTAATTCACTATTAGCTCCATCCACAACCACTGTCGCTTGCCTTATATTCCCATTAGTTACTCTTCCCGAGTATTCATCTAAATTTATATTCAACGACTCCACAACCCCATTATAGGTACCAGAAATAGTCATTTTCCCAGCATCAATATTCGCTGTAACTCCAGCTCCACTACAACTAATCATAGCAAAACTATGACAAGATAAACTCAGTGCCAGTATTGAAATAAGTTTTTTCATCTCGATCCTCCTAAATTTTTATAATGATCTCTTTATTATTAACTTTAATATTTTCACCATCACTAATAAAAAAGTCTGCTGCCCATAAGAGAGCTTTCCTTAAAGTCACAATTTTCATGGCCTTTCCCCGAATGATATCAAGACGAATTGTTTCTTCTTCGGGAATATGATTAATATAAGCCTCTAGTTCCAAATTAAATCGCGGAATATAAGGAACCTTTAAAGTAACAAATAAGTCCATCTTATTATTATCAATATTTACTTTTAAACCGCTTGCCGTAAATTTTCTTTTATGCGCAATTTCATCCTCTTGCTGAAACCAATCGCTAATAATATCCACCCAAGACTCTTCCTGCCTTTGAAGAGCTCCGTTTCCATCCATCATAACAATTTGAGGAATCGTTGCTTCTGCTCTTTCAACACAACCAGCAAGCATTTGATGTAAGTTATAAAAAGGCACATCCTTTTGATGAAGACAATTTATAGTAATATCCTTCAGTGTTGTAACTTTTTCGTGAGTAATAAGATTAACTTTTTCTAATTTTGCTGAAGTCACACCACTTACGGTTGAAAGTTCATCTAGTTTCACTTCATAAAAAGACTTTTCTTTTTTATTTTTAACTTTAATAAAAGGAGCTTGTAAATGTGCCTGATTCAGGCATCCATTTTGTAAACGTTCTAAGTCAAGTTCTATAAGTTCTTTTTCTTTAGCACACTCTCCTTTAACATCTCCTACTTTAACTTCATAATTTTCAACATCAATTAAGGCCTCAGAAAGGTCTAACTCAAACAAAGAGTCAATCATGGTTAAACTCTTAAATCTTCCTTCAAAAAAAATATCTTTTTCTTTAGCGTCAGTTCCGTGAAATTCAATTTTTGCTCCAGCTAGGTCTTGTTGCGTTTGACCATTTAATATAAGTTCTGTCAGACACCCTTGAGTGAGCCCAGCAATGCTTGTCATGTCCACAGCACCCAGTGCTGAACAATAAATATTAAACTTATCTAAGCTCAAGCGGGAGACACCATCTCCAACAATAAACTTTGAACCACTAAAATTAAAATACTCAGAGTTAAGATTAAACCTAGAGTCTGTAAGATTAGCTTCATACACAGAAAAGAATAAACTCTCCTCATCCAACGGAAAGCTCATACTTAAACCACTTGTTTCAAATTTAATAAAACGTGGTTGTAATTCAATTTGGGCTTCTAAAAATGAATGTTGATTTTTTAAAAACAACTTCATATCGTCCCAATTCAATCTTACTCGCGGAAAAGCTAAAGTACCTGACACACCACTATTCTTTTCAGGAAGTTTATAATCAAGACTCTCAATATCAATTCTTAGTTGATTACTTGCAAAACTGCAGGTTGACAGAAAAACTGTAAACACAAAGCAGTATTTCAATTTACCAAGCATAATAACTCCCTTATATAAGATCATCTTAAATTTACGCAAATAGCATGCCATAAAAATACTGTATAAATAGATAGTTAGATAACTAAAACTGTAAAGAGTGAGTCGAATTGCTCAGTTTTTGAACATTTACTAACTGGTTCTTTTGAGAGAGATAAAAGAAGAAAAAACTTAAACTCACAGGCAAAAGGCCAAAATTCTTGGCAATTTCTCAAAATAAATGAATTAAAGTCCTAACCTCTCTTAAAGCATAACTCCCTAATAATACTTAAAAGATGTATAAACTTAAGAAAAATTCATCTCCAAGCTTATCTAATGTTAAACTGTAATCAAATGCATTAAAGGGGGATTGGGATGGCAAAAGTTTCCAAACTTACTAAAGGACAAGCTTCTAAAAATGTCCGGCGTATTCTTCTGAAATATCAAATTGATTTAAACTATTTACACTTTAGCGCCAGTGGAGCCTCAATCTATCTAAGTGGTTATTTAGTAAAAAATAGTGGTTTCGAACTTTCCAATGAAGAAATTATTGTCTTAACGCAGGAGCTCTCGGCGATTGGCCCTATTAAATCAGATTTAGAAAACTGGTTTTTAAGCTCTGATCAAATTTATTACTTAGGTGACCAAGAACAAGAACTCGATATCGACTTTTTTACAGATGACGATCTCGCTGCGTAGAGGTTATGGCCAAAGAAGAAGAAAAAGGCTATAAACGCTGCGCAGGAGTAATCAAAATATGGTCGAGAAATCAGTCAACTTAGAAGCTAAGTCCGAAAAGAAAAAATCTAATGATAAAGATCGTGCTTTTAGTCATGACTTTCAATACAGTCACGATAATCCCTACCATGAAAAGCTAGAAATTTTTGATCATTTTGTTCTTAGAGATGACGAAGGTGAGACTTACCAAAACAAATGGCAAGCGGAAGTTTTTAACAATCAAGCGCCGCTAGAAGTTGAAATCGGAACCGGTTATGGTCATTTTATGATTGAACATACTCAGAAGCATCCTCATATCAATTTTGTTGGTCTTGATCATCGCTTTAAAAGAAGTTTCCATCTGGCCAAAAAATTAGCAAAATTAGAACATAAAAACTTTAGATATCTTAGGGCCAGAGGCGAGAGACTTGGTTTTCTTTTCGGTGAAGATGAAGTTTCAAAAATATACTATTTTTTTCCTGACCCATGGCCAAAGAAAAGACATCGCAAAAAAAGACTCTTTCAAAAAAGGTTTTTAGATGAAGCTTTTCGAGTGCTAAAGCCAGGGGGCGAAATCCTCGTAAAAACTGATCACGACGATTATTTTTCTTGGATGTTAGATGAACTAAAAAATGAAAAAAGATTTAAACTCGAATTAAAAACTTTTGATTTACACACAGAAGCGCCTGAACATTTCTTGTCATCTTTTGTTACAAAATTTGAAAAGATTTTTTTAGAAAAAAACGTTAAAATAAAAGCCTTAACCCTTAAAAGTTTAAAGTAAAAAATCATGGCATCAATTGATGAAGCAAAAGAAATTATCAAGGGAACACCCATCTCATCGATAGTTTCGTTTTATCACCCTATTTCTAAAAGAGGTGCAAATTTTGAAGGGATTTGCCCTTTTCATGGAGATAGTCATCCTTCTCTAAAAATTAATGACTCCAAAGGAATTTATAAATGTTTTGCCTGTGGTGCAGCTGGAGATTCGATTCGATTTGTTCAAGACAAGCTAAACCTCAGCTTTATTGAAGCCATTAAAGATATTGCAAATCAATTAGGCATTTCTATTGAAGAAAAGCTTTCCAAAAAATCTAATCCCAAATACGATATGGCCCTAAGAGTTCTGCAAGCTGCAAACAAACTCTACAAGAAAGTCGCTATAGAAAGAAAGCCACCTCAATATCAAGAATTTTTAAAACAACGAAATATAAATGCAGAGTCCCAAACAAATTTTCAAATCGGCTATGCCCCCAATTCGGGAGCTCTTATTAGCTATCTTGAATCTCTTTCTGAAAATGACAAAACCATGGCCATTCAGTGCGCTTTGGATATTGGACTCATCCGCCCAAACAAACGAGGACAGGGTCATTATGACTTCTACCGTGACAGAGTTATGTTTCCAGTTTGGGACCATTCGGGGAAAGTAAGAGGTTTTTCATCTCGTGCAGTTTTACCTGATCAAGTTCCTAAATACTTGAACTCAGGTGAGTCATTCATTTTTGATAAAGGAAATATCCTTTATGGATTCAATCTTGCAAAAAACCATATTAGAGAAAGCGATAGTGTGATTATCGTAGAAGGAAATATGGACGCGCTTATGCTACACCAATATGGTTTTAAAAACTCTGTTGCAACAATGGGCGTGGCCCTAAGCCAAAACTGTGTCCAACTTCTCAAAAATATGGCCAAAACAATATACCTTGCTATGGACTCTGATGCCGCAGGTCTTAAAGCCATGGCCAGGATTAATAATGACTTTTTACGATTAAAAACGATCCCCCGCTTTATAGACTTTTCTCCGGCGAAAGACCCGGATGAGTTTTTAAATCAACAAGGAAGATTAGAGCTTCAAAAAAGAATTGAAGAAGCTCCAACCTTTACCGACTATTTAATCAATGAGTCTATTCCAGAGGAAATTCCTGAGCATACAGAAAAAAAACTTGATATCCTCAAAGAGATATTTCAAATCTTAAGTCCACTTAAAACCAACTTATTGGCCCAAGAAAAAATCATTCAAGCTGCAAAAACTCTTGGCCTGCGCTCATCCACTGAAGATGTTTTATCTGAATACAAATCATTTCTGGCCGGAGCCCCAAAAACAAGGCCAGTGAGTAACGCCAAGAGTTATAAAGAACCTGCC
The DNA here is from genome assembly GCA_002706205.1 of Halobacteriovoraceae bacterium. Taxonomy (GTDB): domain Bacteria; phylum Bdellovibrionota; class Bacteriovoracia; order Bacteriovoracales; family Bacteriovoracaceae. The sequence continues at coordinate 2,341 of PAKC01000097.1, read as the reverse complement.
CCAACGCAAGCTCAAGAGGATTATAAGTCCCCAGAATTAAAGGAAGAAAACCAGGTTCAAGAAAAAATTGTAAGCTCAAAGCCAGTACCTAAAGCGGAAAAAATTCTACTTGAAACTCTCCTTACACACCCGGAGTGTATTTTAGCCAATCAAATTACTGAAATACTTGATAAAATAGAGCATTTTGAGGTAAAAAGAATAGTTCAGTGGTTAAAAACGATCTATCTTGAAATAGATGAAAGTGAATACAGTTTGTTTATTCAAGAAAAGATGAAAGAATCTATGCCTGATGAAGTAAAATCCATTATGGCATCAAGCTTATTTCATCATAATTCGCTGAAGTTGGAAAAGAAAGTGATCGATAAGTTGGTCGCTGATTTAAATAAAAAAATGGATGAAAACCTCTTAAAAAATCAAAGAGAGCGACTTAAAGTATTACAACGGCAAGTCAACTCTGATGAAGAGGGGCTTGAAATTTTAAGTAAAATACAAAATATAGAGCTAGAACTATTAGCTTTAAGAAACAAATAATTTGGGAGTCAAAATGTCCGTAATTTCAGCTTTTTTAAATTCTAAAGACTTCTCGAAATTGATTCTAAAAGGAAAAGAACAAGGTTTTTTAACTCCAGAAGAAATCAATGACGCAATTCCTGCAAGCATTGTAGACTATCATGAACTGGACCAACTCCTTGCTAAACTTGAGGACATCAATATCAACATCAATAAACTTGATGAAGACGAGGATGAAGCTTCAGTTGTTGAAGCCACAGAGTTAGAATTGATTGACGAAGCTCTTTCTGCTCAGGAAGAAAAAGAACTTAAGTCTTCTTCTTCAGACCCTGTAAAACTTTATCTGAAAAAAATGGGCTCTGTTGCTCTTCTTACCAGAGAAGGTGAAGTCAAAATCGCGAAAGAAATAGAGGAAGGAGAAAAAGAAATTGTCCTTTCTTGCCTACATTCAAAACATGCCCTTGAGGAAGTCGTAAAGTTGCGAGAAAAAATCCTAGCGGCAGAAGATCAGTCTGAGTTTGTTAAAGACCTTGTTAGAGGCTTAGATGATGAGTCATCAGAAAAAGACATTCTCAAAGAAAGAGAAAGAATCCTCACTGTTTGTGACCACGTTCAGGAACTTTTAGGGGAAATTGTTAACGAAGATGGAACACTACGAAAGCTCACAAGAGAAGAAAACAAAACAATAGAGCTTGTTGAGTCTGAACTCGTTGACCTTACTTTTAATAGAAAAATCATTAATAGCTTCACTGAGCCTGTTAAAAATTACTTTTTACAATTCAAAGAGCTGTATGACCAACAAGAAAGAATTTATAAATTCTTAGAAGTTGACTCGGATCAAGCTTATAGAGAATTATATGAAAAAGTTATTGATGACGATGCTTACAAAAGAAAGCTTGCCCGACATCTCTACACCAGTGATGCAAAAATAGAGCAAATGATTCGAAACCAGGAAGATATTCTTAGAAAGTTACGAAGACTTCAAATTGACTCGGGAATGGCCTTTGATGACATTGAGAAAGTTTTTAATATTATAACAACTGGTGAAGAAAAAGCTGATGATGCCAAAGCCCAACTCGTTGAAGCCAACTTAAGACTTGTTGTTTCTATTTCAAAAAAATACACAAACAGAGGGCTTCAATTCCTAGACCTTATCCAAGAAGGTAATATTGGTTTGATGAAAGCTGTTGATAAATTTGAATATAGACGTGGATATAAATTTTCCACCTACGCAACATGGTGGATTAGGCAAGCCATTACTCGTGCTATTGCAGACCAAGGAAGAACAATTCGTATTCCAGTCCACATGATCGAAACAATCAATAAGCTTGCAAGAACAAATAGACAACTTGTTCAAGAGCTTGGAAGAGAGCCCACTCCAGAAGAAATTGCAGAAAAAATGGAGATGAGTGTAGATAAAGTTAAAAAAGTGTTTAAAATTTCTAAAGAACCTATTTCACTTGAAACTCCAATCGGAGAAGAAGAAGATAGCTCTCTTGGAGACTTTATTGAAGATAAAAAGATTATATCACCACAAGACGCAGTGATGAGTATCACTCTTTCTGAGCAAACTCGTTCTGTTCTTTCAACTCTAACCTCTCGGGAAGAAAAAGTTTTAAGAATGAGGTTTGGAATTGGTGAAAAATCAGATCATACACTTGAGGAAGTTGGTCAAGACTTTTTTGTTACGCGAGAAAGAATTAGACAAATTGAAGCAAAAGCTTTAAGAAAATTAAAGCACCCTAGTAGATCAAAACAACTCAAAAGTTTCTTAGAAAGTTAGTTAGGGCCGTTAGCTCAATAGTAGAGTACTGCATTGACATTGCAGGGG
>PAKC01000096.1 GCA_002706205.1 Halobacteriovoraceae bacterium | reverse complement strand
ATTATTTAATAAATAGAAAATCATTTCGTAAAAATACATCTTTTCCACAAATGATAAGTGTAGAAAGTGAAAAACCTGAAATTATATTTTCTTCAGTATTTCAAGCAAGTAAAGAAATAGAGACATTGTCAGGTAAGATTGAAAATAAAGTTTCACAATGGTTTTATAATAACCAGCCAACTAAAAGAAAAATAGATTTAAAAACAATATTTATAAATCCATTTGACTCATTTTCTTTTCATACTACACCTCAATTTAGAAGAAATTGGGTAGATACACATCTCTCTTATATTTCCGATGAATATAAAAAAACATTAAATAAATTTGTTCAGTCATTACGATTTAGAAATAATCTCTTATCAAAAAAACCAAAAAATTTTATTGAACAAATACATGCAATTAATCCTCAAATAAGTGAGCTTTCTTTTAAGTTGATTGAAATGAGAAAAAACTTTTTAAATGAATTAAAAGAATATTGTATGCTCACGTTTAAACTTATTTTTGATGAGACGCACAATCTTGAAATAGAATATCATTCAAGATTTGATCATTTAAGTCAGCAAGAAATTCAAGATTATTATGAAAATAGCATAGAAAAGGACACTGTAATTGGCTATACACGATCCGGTGTCCATAAATGTGACTATGTGTTTCAATTTGATGGATATAATTCTTATGAATACTGCTCACTAGGCCAACAAAAAATGAGCTATCTTAGCCTCTTATTTGCCTATATAGAGCTTTTTCGGTATAAATTTAACTCCTACCCTATGGTACTAATTGACGATGTATCAGGTGAGTTAGATGAGCGTCGTTGGAAAAATTTAATTAATTACCTGCAAGCAAAAAAGTTTCAGGTTTTAATTACAACAGCGAACGATAATTTTAAGAAGGAACTTGAAAAAATAGAAGAAGCAAAAAAAATTTTTATCGATAATGGTTTGATAAAGTAAGCTTCTCATACAGAGGGAGACGTTGTATATGGATCAAAATACTGATTCAATTTCGAAAGTTAGTAGTGAGTATACCGCAGACAAAATCAAGGTTTTAGAAGGTTTAGAAGCTGTCAGAAAAAGACCAGGTATGTATATCGGTGATACTGGTATGCGAGGTTTTCATCATTGTGTTTATGAGATTGTTGATAATGCCGTTGATGAGGCTTTAGCTGGATATTGTTCTGAAATAAAAGTTCTAATACATGTGGATAATTCTATTACTGTTGTAGATGATGGTAGAGGAATTCCTGTTGGAATGCATCCAACTGAAGGAGTCTCTGCTGCAGAAATAGTTTATACAAAACTTCATGCTGGTGGAAAATTTAATGAAGATGATGGAGCCTATAAAGTTTCTGGTGGGTTGCATGGTGTCGGTGCAGCAGTAGTAAACGCTATGAGTAGCTCTTTAAAACTTGAAATTAAAAAAGAAGGCAAAGTTTATAAGGTTGAATTTAAAAAAGGTGTTGCAGTATCACCATTAGAAGTCGTTGGTGAGTGTGAAAAAGATGAATCTGGTACCGCTGTAACATTCAAATTAGATAATGAATTATTTGAAGTTCATGAATTTGATTATGATCGTTTAGCAAATAGATTTAGAGAGATGGCCTTTTTAAATAAGGGTCTCAAAATTACAATAAAAGATGAAAGAACAGACAAAAAGGATACTTTTCATTACGAAGGTGGACTTGCAGAATTCGTTTTGTATCTAAATAGAGCAAAAACAGCAGTTCATAAAAAGCCAGTTTATTTCTTTCACTCTAGAGATGATTATGAAATAGAAATTGCAATGCAATGGACAGATTCATATTCAGAAACACTTACAGGTTATGCGAATAATATTAATACTCCTGGTGGAGGAACTCATATTTCCGGCTTTAAAACAGCTTTAACTAGAGTTTTAAATAATTATGCAAAAGAAAATAATTTAATCAAAGGCAAAGTAAGTCTGACCGGCGATGATATGCGGGAAGGTTTAACAGCAATTATTTCTGCAAAATTAGCTAACCCACAATTTGAAGGACAAACAAAGGATAAGTTAGGCTCATCTGAAGTAGAAGGAATTGTTAACTCACTTGTAGGAGAGAAATTTAAACAATTTTTGGAAGAAAATCCAAATGTTGGTAAAACTGTAATTAAAAAATCAGTTGATGCTGCAAGTGCAAGAGAAGCAGCAAGAAGGGCAAGAGAATTAACAAGAAGAAAATCAGCAATGGATTTTGCAGGTCTTCCTGGAAAAATGGCAGATTGCCAAGAAAAAGATCCTGCCTTATGTGAAATTTATATTGTTGAGGGGGACTCAGCAGGTGGTTCAGCAAAACAAGGCCGTGATCGTAAACATCAAGCAATTCTTCCTTTGAAGGGAAAAATTTTAAATGTTGAAAAAGCTAGATATGATAAAGTTTTAGCAAGTGATGAAATCAAATTTCTTGTTCAAGCAATGGGAACAAGTATTGGAAAAGAAAATTTTGATATAGCTAAGTTGAGATATCATAAGATTGTTATTATGACCGATGCTGATGTAGATGGTGCCCATATTAGAACATTATTATTAACCTTGTTTTATAGACAGTTTCCAGAAATTATTGAAAGAGGACATCTCTATATTGCACAACCTCCTTTGTATAAATATAAAAAAGGAAAAATAGAAAAATATTTAAAAGATGAAAAAACATTAGAAAAATTTCTTATTGGAACAGCTCTTTCAGGATCCAAAGTAACAATTGATGGCTCTGATAAAAAAATTGAAGATGTTAATTCATTATTAAATAGATATAAATCTTATAATAATTTACTAGAGTCCTATGATAGACATTTTGATAAAAATCTAATTGATAAGATTATTCAACAAGGAAAATTAGATGTATCAACATTAAAAGCAAAAAATCTTTTAGAAAATATTGTTGATGAGCTTGTTACTTATTTTAAATCTCAAGAAAATGAAACGTTAAAAAAATACTCGATTGAAATAGAAAATGATCCTAAACATGAATCACATTTATTAAGAGTTACAATACAATCTTCATTAAGAACAAAGACATTTAAAATATCAAATCATTTTGTTGATTCTACAGAGTATCAAGATCTTCATAATCATTATAATGGTGTTAAGTCTTATTTAAATTCAAAATTTATTTTTAAAAATGAAAAGGTAGAAGATACATTTACTTCTTTAAGAGATTTTTCTAAATTTATAATTAATTTAGCTCAACAAGGTGCCTATATTCAAAGGTATAAAGGTTTAGGAGAAATGAACCCAGACCAACTTTGGGAAACGACAATGAATCCTGAAAATAGAACTCTTTTACAGGTTAAAATTGAAGATACAATTGATGCTGATCAAGTTTTTTCTGTTCTCATGGGAGATCAAGTCGAACCACGAAGAGATTTTGTTGAAAGCAATGCTTTAAATGTTAAAAACCTAGATATTTAAAAATTTAATTAAGGAAAATTTGATATGAGTAATGAAAATAATACACCTGATCACAATCATGGAAACATTGCCCCACTCTTAATTCAAGAAGAGATGAAAGATTGTTTTTTAGATTATGCAATGAGTGTCATTATAAGTCGTGCTTTGCCGGATGTAAGAGATGGATTAAAACCAGTTCATCGTAGAGTACTCTATGCAATGCATATCTTGAATAATTATCATAATAAACCATTTTTAAAATCTGCAAGAGTTGTTGGTGATGTTATTGGTAAATATCATCCCCATGGTGATTCTTCAGTTTATCAAGCAGTTGTTAGATTAGCTCAGGATTTTTCAATGCGTTATCCTGTTGTTGATGGACAGGGAAATTTTGGTTCTATCGATGGTGATAGTGCAGCAGCGATGAGGTACACCGAAGTTAGAATGAAAAAGCTTGCTGAAGAGATGTTAAAAGATATCGATAAAGATACAATTGAATGGCAACCTAATTATGACGGTTCTCAAACAGAGCCAACGGTACTTCCTACAAAAATACCAAATTTATTAATAAATGGCTCAGCTGGTATTGCTGTTGGTATGGCCACAAATATTCCTCCGCATAATTTAAATGAAATTATGTCTGGATTACAAGCTCTAATCAAGAATCCTGATATGGATATTGATGAATTAATGGAAATTATTCCTGGTCCAGATTTTCCAACAGCAGGATCAATTCAAGGAACAAGTGGTATAAAATCTGCTTACCACACGGGAAAAGGAATTATTCAAGTAAGAGCTTCTGCCGATATAGAAGTTCATGGTAAACAAGAAAGAGAAAGAATTGTTGTTACAGAAATCCCCTATCAAGTTAACAAGGCTAAATTAATTGAAAAAATTGCCAAATTAGCTTCAGAAAAAACAATAACAGGGATTACAGATATCAGAGATGAATCTAATAAACTTGGTATTAGAATTGTCATTGATATTAAACGTGGTGAACCAGCAAACATTATCTTAAATAAATTATTTAAAATGACACAAATGCAAGTTTCTTTTGGGATCATTTTTTTAAGTATTAAAAATGGCCAACCAAAAGTCATGAACTTAAAAGAGCAATTACAATGTTTTATCGATCATAGACGTGAAGTTGTGATCAGAAGAACAATGTATGAGCTAAAAAAGGCTAAAGCACGAGCACATATTTTAGAGGGATTAAAAATCGCTGTTGAAAATATCGATGCAATTGTTGAATTAATAAAAAAATCAGAGGGGCCAGCACAAGCTAAAAGTAAACTTATTGATAATTATTCAATGTCAGATATTCAAGCACAAGCTGTATTGGATATGAGGTTACAAAGATTAACTGGTCTAGAAAGAGATAAGATTATTGCAGATTATGAAGCAATAATGAAAGAAATTGCAAGATTAGAAGAAATTCTAGGCTCTGAAGAACTTATTTTAGGAATTGTAAGTGATGAGTTTAACGAAATTTTAGAAAATTATGGTGATGAGAGAAGAACTGAAATAGTAGCTCGATCAGACGAAATTCAAGTTGAAGATTTAATCAAGAATGAAGAAGTCATTGTAACAATTACTCATAAAGGCTATTTAAAGAGAATGCCTACGGATACTTATAAAGCCCAAAAAAGAGGTGGAAAAGGTGTTAAGGGTGCTTCAAGTGAGGATNATTTTTTTACATCTATCTTTACGGCTGAAACCCATGATAAATTAATGTTTTTTACTAATAAGGGAACAGCCTTTACTTTAAAGGTATATGAAATTCCAGAAGGTTCAAGAACATCAAAAGGTAGAAATATTGTTAATTTACTTCCACTTAAGCCAGATGAAAAATTAACAGAAATCATTGCTGTTCCAAGAGACTTTGAAAATCATTATTTAGTCATGGTTACTGAAAGAGGATTGGTTAAAAAGACCAAATTAACTGAATATAAAAATGTTAAACAATCAGGAATTAGGGCCATTAAAGTTAACGAAGGTGATGCCGTACTTGGTGTTCGTGTAACAGATGGAAAAAAAGATATTTTAATTTGTGCTGACTCTGGAAAAATCATTAGATTTGCTGAATCAGATTGTCGGCCAATGGGTAGAGTATCACAAGGTGTTAAAGGAATTGCATTAAACGATGATGAAAAAGCAATTGGTATGGCGATAATCGATGATGGAATGGAATTATTATCTGTGACAGAAAAAGGTTATGGTAAACGATCTCAAACTGAAGAATACAGAAAACAGTCTCGTGGTGGTAAGGGAATTATCGCTATGAAGCTTACTGAAAAAACTGGATGTATTTCTCAAATCAAGCCTGTTGAAGAAAGTGATGACTTAATGATTATTACTAATAATGGACAAGTTATAAGAACGAAAATTTCTGGTATATCTTTATTGGGTAGAAACACTCAAGGGGTTCGTTTAATTAATTTAAAAGAGGGAGAATCAGTAGTAGCAGTTGAAAAAATTGCAGACTCAGATGATGAATAAAATATTTACCTTTATTCTAATTTTTATAATGACTGGATGTGGATTCTCATCCGGTCTTTATAAAGATATTATTAAAGCTCAAGACTATATTTCGGAACAGAAATTTCAAAAAGCTGTTGATGTTTATGAGTCAATTTTACGAAAAAAACCATCAAAAAATATTCAAATTAAAATCAATTATCATTTGGGAGAAATTTATTCCATTTATTTAAATGATTATCAAAATAGTCTTAGGCATTATAAAACAATTGTAAAAAGTTCTAATGAACCTAATTGGCAAGTAAAGTCTTTAGAAAAAATAGGTCATATATATTTTGAAAATTTAAATGAATATGAAAAAGCAAAAAAAGTTTATCATCAACTTATGAATTTTGTTCCGACACTAGAAAATCAAGATCTTTATGAATTCAGATATGGTCTTAGTATTTTTTATTTAAAAAAATATACAGAATCGATAAAAGTTTTTGAAAATATAATAGAAAAAAATAAAAAAAAATCAGCAGTTAATTCTTACTATTATATTGGTCTTGCCTATTTTTATCAGCAAAATTGGGTCAATGCTAATAAGTATTGGTTTGAATATTTGAAACGAGAAACCCAAAATAATAAAATAGTTAAAACAAAGTTTTTAATCGCAAATGCTTACGAAAGTTCAGAAAAACTTAAAGAAGCCTATAATATTTATTATTCAATTCTCGGTGAATACCCCAATCCTGAGGTTATAAAATCTCGTTTGGATTCATTATATAAAAGAAGAATTGCTCGGAAAAGATGAAAGAAGATGATGGGCCGAATATACTAAAAGTTGTGGGTTTAGCAGTTGGACTCCCCTCCTCCATTCTTGGAGTTTTTGGTTTAGTTTACTATTTGATACATGAGGAAATCATCTCAACAGCAATTGGGTTAGGCTTAATATTAGCAATAATTTTTTATACATTTTTTTTGATGTTACGTTATGCAAATAAGAAATAAATTAAAAGTAAATTGGTACGTATTTGGAACTATGCTGAATATTTTGTGGGCCATAATATTTTTAGGTTTTGAGAAAACCCCATTTTTACTTGCATTCATTTTAATGATTCTTTTAAATCAATATTTTTTAGCAATAATTGTTTCAGATATGACAGGTATTGAAAAAAATACATCATTGATTCCTACATGGATGTGCGGAGCATTAAAACTTCTTGTTTTGGTTGTGGCATTTTATTTCGGTATAAGGCTTTATCCAGCATCTACACTTTTTCTAGTCGGAATTTACATATTTCAATTGATTATTCTTGTCATAAGTATTAAAAGAATAGTGAAAAAAAATTAAGGATTTATAGTATGAAATATCTAATATCATTAGCTTTATTAGTTGTAAGTAAAAACTCATTTGCTGCTGGTGGATTTACATGGCTGCATGGAATTTCTGAGCAATTACAATTAAGAGAACATACAGTTACATTTCTTTTAACATCAGTTATTTTTATTATTGGTGGACTTATTTATCGACTTAAAACGAAGTCTGTAGATAAAAGTATTGTTCCAGATAAGGGTATATCGTATAGAAATCTTGTTGAATTTATTGGCGAATTTATTTATGGTTTGGCCAGAAATACTATGGGATCAAAGGATGCAAAAACTTATTATCCTTTATTAATTTTTTATTTTGGATTTATTTTTTTAAATAATTTGATTGGTTTGATTCCGGGATTTTTACCTCCAACTGAGAACTTTAATACTGGTCTAGCGCTAGGTATTTGGATTTTTATCTATTACAATGCACAGGGAATTAAAGTTCAGGGTCTTTGGGGGCATATTAAGCATTTTATGGGGCCTATGATTTATATGGCGCCACTTATTTTTGTTTTGGAAATAATTTCTCATGCGATGAGACCATTAACCTTAGGTCTTCGTATTAGAGGTAATATGCTTGGGGACCATACAGTACTGGCAATTTTTTCAGATTTAGTTCCGTATGTTGTACCTCTACCTTTTTATTGTTTAGGTATTTTTGTCTGTTTTATGCAGGCATTTGTCTTTACGCTTTTAACAATGATTTATATATCTATGGCAGTTGAAACTCACGATCATGAGGAACATGCTCATTAGATTAACTTTTTAAGGAGAATAAAAATGGAAGCAAATGGAATGATCGCATTGGCAGCAGCTATTGCAATTGGATTAGCAGCATTAGGTGGAACTATGGCTCAAGGGAAAGCAGCATCTGCAGCTCTTGAAGGTATCGCTAGAAACCCTGAAGCTCAAGGGAAAATTTTTACACCAATGATTCTTGGTATGGCACTTATTGAATCACTAGTAATTTTAGGATTCGTTATTGCCTTCATGATTCAAGGTAAATTCTAATTATCATTTAGAAATTAGATAGAAAAAACCTCGCGAATGCGAGGTTTTTTTATTTCCAATTTTTTATTTCTTCCATTAAATAAAGCATACCTGCATAATTAGCTTTATTTTTTCCCCATAAATCAAATGCAGTCCCATGATCCACACTGACTCGTCTAAACGGCATTCCTAATGTTAAATTAATTCCTATAAGTCCATATTTAAGTTTAAATGGTGCTAAACCTTGATCATGAGCAGAATAGACAAAGAGTTGATTTTTATTTTTTATATTAAAATGTAAAGTATCACCGGCCATCATTGAGTGAAAGACAATAGAGTCAAATTTTTTTCTAAGTAAGCTGGCGCCAGTTTGAATGATGCTATCATCATTTGAAATATGACCATTTTCACCACAGTGAGGATTTATACCACTAAAAAAAACTTCTTTAATTTCTCGCGATTGATGTATATATCTAATAAAAAAATCAACTTTTTGAAAAATCCTCTCTTGGGTAATTTTTTTTGAAACATCTTCAATTGCAATATGATCAGTGAGAAGTAAAAAATTACAATCCGGGGCTAAAAAAGACATAACAAGATTCTCTTGTTTAAAAAATTTTCTAAAAAATTCAGTATGACCATTGAGTTGTTTTTTATTGTAAAAAATTTGATCTTTTGAAGTGGGAAGGGTTAAAAGTATATCGTTTGGTTTACATAATCCAAGAGCAATATGTAAGGCAGTTGTTGAGTTTGGTGTATGAGATTTTTCAAAAAAAATACAATTTAACTTTATTTTATTTATAAAAATATGATCTTGATAAATTGAATTTTTGTAAGGCATAAAGTTTAGATTAATTTTGAGATCATCTAAATGACAGATTAAAATAATTTGTTCTCTGAACTTATGTGATTGGCAAAGGTAAGCTTTTAAGAAGGTTTCTAGGCCAATACCATAGCAATGGCCTTGAGTTACATAAATCATAAATTATTAAGTATATAATAATTTATTCTCTCTCTATCAAACCAACTTTGTGAAATTTTCTTTGATCTTTCGAGAAATATTTGATTATAAATCATATTGCGATTTTTAAGAAAATCTGAAGATTCTGAAAGGTCTTTACTTTCAATATAAAAACTGTGGATAACTCCATCTTTTATATAGAGATCAGAAAAAGATTTCTCTTCAGTATTTTTTAACAAATCAGAAAGTTCTTTGGGAAGGTCTTCACCGGAAAGCTTTCCTAAGTCATTTGTTTCTATGTCTGAATAAATTTGAGGAATATTCCCAGTCCTTTTGTAGCGTTCAAGTATTTGAGGAAAAGTCGAATAATCTGCATTTTGAACTTTGCTTTCAGCAATACTAAAATCATAAACTTTGTAAATAAAAGACAAAGCCTTATTATTTTGATTAAGCTTATAATATCTATTTTTTAATTCTTGATCAGTGATGGTGACTAAAGGGCCAATAATTCTTCTTTGAAAAATACTATACTGCATGGCATTTCTTAAAAGCTCAAAGTACTCATTAAAAGTAATGCCCTTAGATTCTAAAAATTTTAAGAGTTCATTTCTATTGAGACCTAGACCTTTTTGTGTTTCATTTATTCTCGATTCAACGGAATCATCACTAACCACAAAGCCAAGTTCAGAAAGCTTATCTTGAATAATAAAACTATCTTGCATTAACTTAAGGATTTCTGAATGAGTAAAGTTATTTTTAGTGTAAATAAATGGAGCAATTTCTTGGCGAATTGGTACAGTTTGTTTAATTCTCTTTATTTCAGATAACGTAAAAATTTTATCATTAATTACACCTGCAATTTTATCTAAAATAACAGCATGTGATGAGGTTGCAATGAAAAGGATGAAAAAAAATAACTTATTCATATTTTAAACGATCTTTATAAATTTTTAAATTTGCCTTATTTCGTTTTTGTGCGAAATATTTTCTTAAAATTTTATCTCTTTCTACATCGTGAAGGATCTTTTTGTAAAGATTCATATCAATTTGCTTAAAATCTTTTTTACCTGTTACCATAACCACATGAACACCATACTGTGTTCTAAAGGGATTTGTAATATATCCAATTTTTTTACCATTGATTGATTCAAAATATTGATTAGCAAGTCTAACTCGTGGCTGGTAACCCATATCTCCACCCGTCAGTGCAGATGAAGCTTCACTATATTTTTTTGCGAGTTTAGAAAAGTTTTTTGGGTTTTTTACAGCATCTTTGTAAATCTTATTTGCTAAATCTATCGCTTCAGCAACATCCTCTGGACTAGGTAAAGTTTTAAGCCTTATTAAAATCTGTGAAGTTTTATATTCAGGATTTTGTTTGTAATATCTCTCAATATCATTGTCAGATATTTTAATTTTTTTCAACTTAGGAGTTAATTCTTCGGATATATAAGCATGGTAAACTATATCATTCATCTTTTTGACAACATCAGGTCTTTTATGAATATTAATTTCTTTTGCATCATCAATACCAATTATTCGATCAATTAAATCATTCAATGATTCTTCGAGTGTAACCTTACGATTATTCTGAGCAAAATTTAAGTTTTGTTGGTGGTAACTTAAAAGAGCAGATTTTCTAATAACTTTTCCATTTATCTTTGCGACAATAGGGTCTGATGATTTTTTTTGTGCATATACGTTAGAGCTCAAAAAAATTATCGTTAACAAAATCCATTTCATAATAATTCCTATCCTATTTAAGTTGATTAGATAAATACTTACTAAATTCTAATAAAGTATTAATTGTTATTTTATCCTTAAAAGAACAATTAATCGAGTAATCAGGATTAATTTTATAGATTTTAGGCCTTTGTGTGAAGAAGTTAATAATTTTTTCTCTCATTGTTTGATCAGAATTAATAATATCCTTGCTGAATGACAATAAAATACTTGAGCTTTTTACTTTGATGGCGTTGAGTGCAATACCTGATAGGTAGACTCTACTTTTGATGATATCAATTAAATTTTTTGTCTCATCAGGAATCATGCCAAATTGATCCTCTAATTCAAAAACTATGCGATCAATACTATCTAGGGCTTTAGCATTTGAAATTTTCTTATAATATTTCAATCTCAATCCAGAGTTTTCGATATATTGGGTAGGTATATAAGCATCAAATGGTGTTTGTATTTCAATGAGTTGGTTGTTAATACTTTTATCACCTTTAATTTCGTTTATACATTCTTTAAGGAGCTCCATATAAAGTTCAAGTCCAATGCTTCCAATATGACCAGACTGTTCAGGGCCCAAAATATCACCTGAGCCTCTAATTTCAAGATCACTGGTGGCAAGTGAAAATCCTGAACCTAAATCAGCATAGGTTTGTAATGCTTTTAACCTTTTAGCTGCAACATCAGATATTTTTTTGTGTGAAGGAACGATAAAATATGCATATGCTTTTTTGTCGGATCTTCCAATTCTTCCTCTAAGTTGGTGAAGTTGTGACAAACCGTATGTGTCGGCCCTATCAATAATCATTGTATTGGCCCTTGGTATATCAATTCCAGATTCAATAATAGTTGTAGATATAAGAATGTCGTATTTATAATTATAAAAATCAGTAATTCTTTTCTCTAGGTCTTTTTCTGAAAGCTGTCCATGGGCAAAAATAATTCTTGCCTGTGGAATTATTTTTCTAATCTTATCAGTAAAAATTTCAATATCATGAACACGATTATGAACAATAAAAACTTGTCCTCCCCGACTCAACTCTTTTTCCAATGCAATTTTTAAAGTTCTAGGGTCTTCTTTAATGATATAGGATTTTATAGTTTGTCTTTTAGGTGGAGGTGTTTTGATGACAGACAGTTCTTTGATTCCCAAAAATGACATTTGTAATGTTCGAGGAATTGGCGTAGCTGTAAGAGTAAGTGTATCAACTGTTTCACGCAAAAGTTTCATTTTTTCTTTATGTGCGACACCAAAGCGCTGTTCTTCATCAATAACTAAAAGTCCAAGATCTTTGAAAACAACTTTTTCGGAAAGAATCTTATGTGTTCCAATCAAAATATCAATTTTTCCATCATTTAATTTTTCAATGACTTCATTTGTTTGTTTTGTTGTTTTAAAGCGAGAAATAAAATTAATATGAACTGGAAAGTCTTTAAATCTTTCGCAAAAACTATTATAGTGTTGATAAGCTAAAACAGTTGTCGGAACGAGTATGGCCACTTGCTTATGATCAATAACAGCCTTAAAAGCAGCACGCATGGCAACTTCTGTTTTTCCAAACCCGACATCGCCACAAACTAGTCTATCCATTGGTTGCTCAGAAGTCATGTCGCTTATAACGTCATTAATAGCTTTTGTCTGGTCTGGTGTTTCTTTAAACTTAAAAGAGAGTGAGAAATCGTTATAAAGACTATCTGGTTCAGAAAATTTATAGCCTTTTTTAAGTTTCCGTTTAGCCTGCAATTCCAATAAATCAAATGCGAGTTTTTTTACAGATTGTTTAGCTTTTGATTTTGCTTTTTCAAATTTTTTAGTTTTTAAATTAGCAACGGGAACATTTGATTGGCTTGAAGAGTGTTTTTGAATTAAAGAAAGTTTGTATACTGGAACATAAACTTTATCGTCGTCTTGATAGTTTAAGACAATAAAATCAGAAGTAGAACCACCTAGGTTTAATGTCTCAATCCCCTTGTATTGACCAATTCCGAAGTCTTTATGAATAACGAAATCATCAATTGTTAAAGTTGAAATTTGTTCAGCAAAAAGATCTTGGTCAAAATTTATTTGTTTATTTTTTGTTTTATTAATCTTCTTTTGAAAAAAATCAGTCTCAGATAAAAACAAAATATTTTCATGTACATACTCGAAACCTTCATCAAGATATTCATTTATAAAAACTATATTGTGCATAGATGTCTGAGGACTTAGATAAGTTTTGAGATAATGTAAAATTTGATCTTTAGAACTACTGTTAGTGAAATAAATTCTAATATCTTTTTTCTTTTTAATTTCTTGTTCAATATATTGGCATATTGCCTTTGATTTATGAATTGACTGATCGTTAATAAGTAGCTTTTTTATAATTCCGCTAATAGGGTTAATTTTAACATCAATTTCATTGTGTATATCTTTATCTAGGTTTACTGAAATATTAACATTATTAATGGCCAAATAAGAAGATGGTAGTTTGTAATCTAAATTGTATATTTTTTCTGGACTCGGCTTAATAACCTCATCATCAAGGCCTATAAATGAGTTATAATCATCGATCAAATTTAACTTAAAGCGTTCAAAATCTTCTACAATATCAAATAAATTAAAAAAATGATATTTATAGTCATCTAAATAATCAGTTAGTGTATTTTGTTCATTAAAAAAATAAGAAATAAAATATGGATAATCATCAAAAAAATAGTTATTGGAAAGCTTTTTAAAAATAGAATCTCTATAGTTTAATTTGTCTTTTTCATTAAGTGGTGGTCTGGGAAATGAATTACGAAAGTTGTTAATAAGATTTTTCTTCATTAGGGAAAAATGTGTTTTATGAAGCTCAATCCTCTCTAGTGGTTTAGTCCTATCGGTAATAAGTGTATGTTTATCTATGATATAGATTTCCTCAATCATATCATCAAAAAAATGAAGCCTGACAGGTGCACCATCAAAAGGATAAATATCAAAAATTTCACCTTTTATAGCAAAAGATCCTGGCTCTTCGGTGGTAGGAGTTCGATTATAGCCTATTTGTACAAGCTTTTCAGCTAAGTCATTTCTTTCAATTATATCGCTAATTTCAAGTGTAAGGTTATTGTTTTGAAAAAAACTAGCAGGTGGAACAAGAATATTTAATGCAGATATCGTCGTTACTATATTAAAGTATTCTAGTTTTTCGTTTAGAACTTTATTCAAAGTTGAAAAACGTTTGATCAAATTGAACTCAGAAGGAATGATGCTACTATATATTTCAGACCCTAAATCAGGATAAAAATAAGTTGGTACGTGATCCTTAATTGAAGAAAAAAAGATTTCAGCATCACCCTCATCGGGAAATATAAATAAGTTTTTTTTAAATTGGAGCTGATTTGAGTTAAAAAAGAAGTCTTTAAGAAGAATTGACCATTGATTATAGCTAAAGCCATTTATGTTAAGCCGCGTATTACTGGATTGTTTTAGTTTGTTTTCTAAGGTTAAGGATTTTATTTGCACCGAAGCTCCGCATTATGTTTTTAATTCTTTGAAAAGTTAGATAATCTATATACTTAATAATGTGAGTTTATCAAGATATGAATGATATTTTAAATAGTTTGATAGTATTTTTGGCCATTAGTATATGTATGTTTTTCTTAAGTAGTAGAGTGAAGTTTGAAAAACTTAAAATAACATATCATGAAAGTTATAAATTTGACTTTAATAAGCTGTTTGCATTTTTCTACTTGTTAAGCGTTATTATTATTATTGAATTAGTAGGACAAATATATAAACAAAAAATTGGAATGCTTTGTATTTTAATCACAGCAATTGCATTATTGACAATAAAGAATAGTAGAAATGACTGGTAGCTTGATAACAATTTTCGTCTTTTTTATGAGTATGATATATTTAAACTTTGTTCAGGAAATGATCAAAGATGAGCAAATAACAAAAGACAGCCTACCCTTAAGAGCTTTTAAAGTTTTGATGAAGTCTTTAAGTGGATATTTTGAAATAATAAAATTTAGAAAATATAACACATATACACCGGTACAAGCTTTCTACATAGTAACTAGCCTTGTGGTTGTTCTAACTACAATACATTTTGGAACAATTCAGTTAAATAAGAATATTTTTGAATCTATTACGAAATTTGTATTCATCTATTTATCTTTTGGCTGTATTTTTTTTCCATTTACTATAAATAAAGATATAGACATTGATGTTTCCATATTGAACAAGATTGTAATTATTTTAATGGTCGTTTTTTTGATTGTTGTTACAGATAAAATAGATCTTTCAAATAAAAGGTATGAGGCAATAATTAATGCAGTTTTTTTATTATATAGTGTGAAGATTATAATAAAGCAGTTATATATAAATACACTTTCTGTTAGAAATAAATATTTTAAAATAATCAATAGTATGTGGGTGTTTGGGATTTGCTACCTTGTTGTAAAGTATTTTTCAAATAAGACAATTTCTATTTTCTTTGAGTCAGAAAATGCTATAGATATAATTGTAACATTAGGTTTAATGACAGTATTTATTATCATTGGAAGACAAAAGCCAAAACAAACAGAATTTTCTCAATTTAAGAAATTATTAAATTCAGAGCTGACATATGGACTCTATTTGGTTTTGGTAAGAGGTGTTATGTGGAAAATGCAATAACATATATTGTGATATTTATAACATCAATCACAGGAATATCACTATTAATAAACATAAAACCTCTTGAAAACTTTTTGCACTTGAGTCTCGTAACAATATCTTTTTTGCACTTTATTTCTATGGGATATAAGGATATAGCATTTTATTTATTATTTATCTTTGTTATTGTTGAATTGCAGCTTATGTCAAATAAAAAGCAAAGAAAACGAATAAATAAAAAATCAGTTTCTGTTTTAACTCTTATATCAATATCGATGGTATTTACGACATTCATTCTATACAACTCAATTCGAGGCAATATAAGTAATAAGGTTGAAATAGTTACAAACTATTCAAATATAAATTTTGGAGCGTTTGGAGGTTTAATACTATTATTGATGATAGGCTTTATAAGTTATTTTAGGAGAAATTTTTGGAAGAAATAATCTTATCTTTTTCGCTCATTTCCGGCATCCTGATTTTTAGTGCAAAAACAAATAGATCAATACGTGGGATTGTTTTGCTCGTGGTATCACTTTCTTATGCATATATTTATTTAGAAAAAAAGTATGCACTGGGTAACTTGGGAGACTTTAAACTTGCGATTTATTTATTAATCATCCCAATTCTTATACGTGGGTATTATCTCTATTTGACCAGGGAGAATGAGGGATGAGCTTAATTTGTTTTTTTGTTATCTTCTTAGTCATCTTTTTAGATAGAAAGTTTTTTGATGGTAAATATTCATTATATATAAGTACTTTTTTATATTTTATATCAATTTTATTAGTTTCAACTTATGAAGTGAGTCTACCAAGTGTAATCAATGTTAAAAAGTTTGATATGTTTAGTGGCTTTATATTACTCGGTTTGTGGCTTGGGTATGGTCTATATAATAATTTAAAGCATAAGATTAATAACTCAAATTATATAATTCCCTTAGCATTAACGTTCTTACAAATAAGCTACTTTGAATTTAAGGCACTCGTGGTTGCTTTGTGTGTTTCGATTTTTTGTATAAAAATAAAAAAAGGAGAATTATTAGTTAAATCTTATTGTGTTTTAATTTTTGTTTTTCTTGTTGTGTTGACACAAAAAATCATGTTTTCTGAAGTCTTTCTTTTCTTTGTTTTGACCTTATTACTTATTTTATACTATTTTGAAAAAACAAATAAGATTGATTTTTTGATTACAATTTTTTTTCTAAGCATCGTTAATAATATTTATGGAAATAATAATTTATATATGGTGACAATGATATCGATAATAATATTGAGTGTCGGTATGTTTTTGAATAATGAGCACAATAAATTTTTATCAAAAAATTTAGAAAAAATATTTATCTTAGAGCGTATTAAAATTAAATTAAACTACTTAGTTAGCAAAAATCTTAAATTTAACAAAATATATATTGAACAAAAACCCTTAGAAGTAAGCAGTAGGCAAAAAGAAAATTACTTTTATTTAGACTTTGTGCAAAGTACCTTTATAGCAGTAATTTTAGTTTTTTTAGGGATAATAGTGGGTTGATGACAAAATGAGTGTATATTTTATAATAACGAGCTATATAGTCAACGAGCTGATTTTAAAGCTTATTGGTAGAAGACCAAAAATGATATTTTTGGTACCACTTTCGTTGTCCGCGATTTATTTTTATAGTTTTTTCGAAGTAAGCTTATTCGAGTTAAGTGATTATTCTCTAGAAAAATTCAAATATATAGCGCTACCTCTAGTGTTTTATTTCTATTTGATTAGGTCTACATTAATAAATAGTAAAGAAAGATCAAAAAGTTTTATAATTCTAATTTTAGTATTTTTGACAAATTATTCTTGGGCTCAGCTAGCTTTATTGAGTTTGTTTTTTTTATTCACAAAAAAGCAATTGAATCTAAGCTATTTAATAACACTTTTTTTAGGATTATTAAATTTTTATTATACAAACTTTGCTTTAAGTTGGGAAAGTATGGTGCAAGTAAACTCAATCGGTTTACTAGCACTCCTTGCAGTTAATTCGCAAACGGAGTTTAAATATAAAGAGGAAAAATATTTTTTCGCGTTAGTTTTGGGTGCTTTACTGGGAACTACGAGTTATTTGTCAAACTTTGGAGACACGACAAACTCTAATATGATTATATTGATGGGTGCATATGCTTTCTTTACACTAATTAATAGTAAGAATAAGTATTATTTTTTAAGCTCTTTACTTGGAGTTTCATTAACATCAAATATTGGCATGTATAACTTTATTACTACTCTCATGGTGTTTTTGTTTCTAGAACTCACATCTTCTAGTTTAGAGACAATAAATAGTAAAAAAAATATTTTAACTAATCCTATCTGGGTAAACTTGAAAATTGCATTGTTGTTGTTTTTTATCATCATTAGCTATAAGAGCCATTTTGTACAAGAAAATCTTATTTTTGTTCCATTTGTCGCTTTAACTTTATTATATTTAAGAGATATATTTTTAATAACAAAAATTAATAGGCCAATAACAGATCTGGCACAAGTCATATTACTAATATTATCTTGCGGGATGGTGGCCTTGTGAGTTTAATCTATCTGTCTTTATTATCACTAATAATTATTCTAGTTGCAGAAAGTCTTGTAGGAAATAAGTTTTTATTAAGACTTATTAGTATGTTACCAGCAGGCACATATATGTTTCTTAATTATGAGAAATATTCACAAAGTCTAGTGATTGCTGTTGCATTTCTTTTTGTATATTTAATATTTATACAAGTCAGAGAAAAAAAACATTTATCCCCTTATTATATTACAGGCTTAATGTGGTTTATTATCTTTTTTCAAGAGTCGACAACGGTAATGGAAATCGCTGGGAATTTAATTTGTCTTTATGCAATCAGCCTTTTTATGCAAGATAAGTCAGTTATTCGTGACTATAAAGTTTATGAATCAATTAGTGCAAAAAGCATAATACTTATATTCATAGCATATTTATTTTCTTTCATTGGTGGAGTCAGCTCTAATGAACTCGAACTTGTATATCTCAGAGAATTGATGGCAGAAAATAAAGTTCAGC
The DNA here is from genome assembly GCA_002706205.1 of Halobacteriovoraceae bacterium. GTDB lineage: Bacteria > Bdellovibrionota > Bacteriovoracia > Bacteriovoracales > Bacteriovoracaceae. The sequence goes on along the minus strand of PAKC01000096.1, from coordinate 625 downwards.
ATAATTTGATATTTATTTTTTATCTCTATGCATTAGGTGCAATGGGTTCATTTTCTTTTAATGAAAGGTTTGATCAAATTTCTAACGATATACATAAAAAAATATTCTCATTTGTACAATATTTTGTTTATCCATTAATTTTAACAAGTCTTTTAAAAAGACTTATGATTGATAACTTTTTAGAGAGTGAATCAATGTTCTATCAAATTTCACTTTTCGTATTGACAATAAACTATTTGTTGAGATTGAAGGAAAGAAACTTTTCAGCTTCAGGGCATGTCTTAATCAGCTTTAATACTGTAAGCATATCTATGTTAGCCTTACTTACAGAAGAATTTACTTTGTACTATTTATCAATATCATTATTAATAAACTTTATACTTTTTTATTTAATTGAATACAAAAAAATTGCAACGAAGACTTTAAAATTATTGTATATTGGAATACCTTTATCACCAATTTTTCTTTTAAAGGCACATTTCATATACCTGTCAATGCTTGATACAAATTTCGTTTCATTAGTTATCATTTTAGGATTCTTTTTTATGCCAGCTATAATCGCACCAATGTTAGTCATATCTAGAGGTGATGATGCAAAGGTTTAGGTTAAGGTTAAGTAATGGTG
>PAKC01000095.1 GCA_002706205.1 Halobacteriovoraceae bacterium | reverse complement strand
TATATTACCTTTTGAAGGAAAAATATTTTCTATCAGAACTTCATAATACTTTGAACTTAGGATAGCTAGATCCATCTTTGCTATATCAGGTATGATAACTGAATTTGTTGCTCTAGGAAGCTCTGGTGCTCCATTTTTCAAAATTGGAACTCCATCAGGAAATGTAATTTGACTACCTCCATCTTTTTTCTCAATGAAGTATCCATTTAACTCAAAAGATATTTCGATGTTATCTTCTGAAATGTTATTGACTTCCCAAACGGGCTTAGAGGGGCTGGATGATCCTATATCAATCCAATCTTTTGAAAATAAAATTGATAATGAGAAAAATAGACTACTAAAAATTTTTAATATATTTTTCATTAACTTTTTTGACAATTATACTTTAGAGCATTGCTTTTTAGAATTTTCATATCTCACTATAAACTTAACGATACTATATCATATTAATCCAATATTGAATATTTTTTTTTATATCCTGCAAATCACTTAGTTTATTCCTCTTTTCCAACCCTTTAGCGTAGATTTTCATCTTATTTACCAAAGTATTTACCGCTATGGTCTTCTGTTGACTACTAAGAATACCAGATTTAATAATTTTTTCCAGTGATTGAATTCTATAAGATTCTATTCCATCATTTACTTTTGATAGCTGACCCGCATGACCACCATATTTGTAAATCAATGGAATATCTAAGAAAACAACTGGGTACTTTGAAGTGATTCTTAACCAGAGATCATAATCTTCACACACTCTTAAAGACTCGTCAAAGATCCCAATACTATCAAATACTTCTTTTTGTATTAATACTGATGAGGGAGAAACTCTGCATATATCTAAACATTTTTCAAAAATATATCCACCATACTTTTTATGCTTTTTCATTTGATTCACTCGCACTCCATTTCTAATCCAAATTTCATTAGTATGAAAAAATTTTATTTCTGGATTTGAGCCAATTGCTTTTACTTGTTCATAAAGTTTGTTTGGTAGCCACTCGTCATCTGAATCTAAAAATGCTACCCATTCTCCGCATGCATATTTTATACCCTTATTTCTTGCGGAACTTACCCCCTGATTATTTTGGTATATATACCTTATATCCTGAAAGCTTTCTTTGACCCAATCTTTTGTACCATCATTAGATCCATCATCGATAATTATAACCTCAAATGGCTGTAAGGATTGATTGATAACAGATTGGATTGCCCTTCCAAGAATTTTTTTCCGGTTAAAAGTAGGAATAATTACGGATATCTTCATTCCACAATTATGTTATTATGTTTAAAAACTATTTTTATAAATGTTACCCGGCTCATCGGAGGGTTCTATTAATTGCATAGAAAAATGATAAATATATTTCTTCGGCTTTAATTGGTATTCCTCCATAGGTTGCGATCCCCAACTATCTTCACCTCCAACACCCATCTGTAAATGATCTATGTCAAGTTGGACCAAATTTCTCTCAACCATATCAATCGTATGCCTATTTTCCTTATGCAGTTTTAAATCTCCTGAATCTTCAATTAAAACACCCGTATCATAATCATCAACTGTGTAATGACTAGCTTTCAAAGATAAATAACCAGAAAGCATTAAACCATAGCCATATTGGTCTCTAAAAGTAGCCCATCTAACATTTGTCTTATTCCCATTTTCCTGAGGTCTTATATAAGGATGATATTGATCGGAAACTTTACCAGTGTACAAGTCTATTTTGGCACTAGATTTTCTATCGCTATAGCTTTCATGCGGACCTCTCCCAAACCAAGTAAAATTATCGAACCTCTTGGGTAGAGCCATACTCATTCCAAATTTTGGAAGATTTGGTAGTTTTGATTTTTCAAGATCTATACTATTTGTAACTAAAATTATTCCATCTCCTCCAATGCCATATGCTATTTCACCTTCTATATCTAAGCTTGGATAGTAAACTTTGATATTAATACCAATAAAATTATCCTTTTTGAGCACCTGTACATCTCCAACTACCCAATTTTCTGAAGCCTCTTTCCAGACATAAAGTCTAACTGGCATATTATTACCAAAGTCATTATCAGTCGGGGGTCTCCAAAAATTAGGTTTGGGCCCATCAATTATGTAATTCTTATTTTCTAATGTCCATGATGAAATCACGCCTTCAATTTTTGAAAATTCAATTTTAAAATTTTCACCAACTATCTCGATCCTTTCTTGATTTTCAAAAATGTTCTTAAAATTAGGAACAAATGGTTTACTCTCTCGTGAAACTGCCTGCTTATAGCTTTTGAGTGTACTAAAATTGACCAGTGGCAATTGTTCCCAAGCAACTAAATGTCCTTTGTCAATTACACCATTTTTCTTCTTTGTTTTAAATTCGAACTCTAAAAAATATTCTTGAAGTGGCTCCATTTTAAATGGCGAAACTGGAATGTTTACGTACAAACTAGTCTGAGGCTCAATATTTANATTATTTAAATTNCCATTTTGTAACAGATCACCATTGGATTTTAACATCCATGTGATTTCANAATCATTCGAATTAACAAAAAAGTTTTCATTTATTATTTCGACTAAAAAATCCTCTAACCCTATTGACCTTACTAAAAAATTNTGGTACACTTTTTTTACCTCAAACAAATGTGGATTAGGAGTCCTATCAGGCTGAATAAGACCATTGATTAAAAACTCACCGAAACTAGCAAATGCTGAAAGAAGATTAATGATGGCAATTAATGCCGTTATTAAGTCAAACGAGACTGTAAAAACTGAATTTAAAACGAAGCATAGAAAGGAGGTGCTAAATGAACGTCGAGAAAGATGAAAACATCAAAGACGATGCTCTAATGAGAGCAATTGGTAAATCAGAAGTTCTAACAGAGCAACATGAAGAAGCAATGGAAGAACTAGAAGAAGAATCAGAGAACATTGAAGGATGGCTCACTGTATTTTTCAAAGCGATTAAAACGGCAATTTTAAATTAAACAAAGGATTATTAAATGAAAGATGCAAAACAATTTGAACTTAAACTAGGTGGATCAAGTCATGTGCGTTTTACTGACAGGGAATATAAACAAGTCCAAAAGGATTCGTTCAAAAAAAGTAAATCAATCCCATCACTTTTAAAAGATACATATTTCAAGGGTCGCCCAACAGAGGTTTTAATGAATGAAAATGACTTGGACGTTGTTAGAAAAGACTTGAACAAAATTGGGAACAATTTAAACCAAGTCGCTAGAAAACTTAATTCAGGTTTTATGCATGGATGGAACGACACTCTGGAATTAGTTTATGAACAATTCAAAGTATTAACGAAACAACTTCATCACGGCTATGGCGTATATAAAGTTTAAGTGGAGGAAAGATTCTCCTAAAAAAAGAGAATTATCTGCACAAGATTATGAAGAGTATTTACTAAAAGATAGAGGAACAGACTTGGTAACATCAACAAACAATTGCATAGAAGGATCAGCCATTGAAGATTTTAAAGCAATGCAATCTTTAACTGGTAATAATTCCTCTCGTGGAGGTAAAGGTGTCAATGTAGCGTTTGAAGTTATCCACAGTTTTAGTCGTGAAGAAAGTAACAACTTAAGCCCTGAGAAAATCAATAGCATGGGTAACGAATTAGCAAATAGATACTTTCCCAATCACGACTTTATGGTTGTTACTCATACTGACTCTGCTAAGAATCATAATCATATTTTGGTAAATCCTGTTAATAACAAAACGAAGAAAAGAGATATTCTCGACAAGAAAGAGCATTTATACAATTTGCGAACAATTGCAAACGATATTTCACGAGAAAATGGCCTATCTATAATTCGAGAAACTAAACAAGAAAAAGACAGGAAAGTACCGCAAAAGGTTAAGGAAATTCAACGAAGAGGCGGTCAATCCTACAGGCTCGATCTCTTTCAAAAGGCTGATTTCGCCAGAGCTTATGCTACTAGCTTTGATGAATATGTCGGCATTTTAAGTGAGCTTTCTGTCAATGTTGCAATTACTGATAAAAATATAACGTATTTCTACGTTGGGCATGACAAAGGAGTCAGAGGCAACAAACTAGGAAAGCACTATGACAAAAAAGGATTAGTACAGAAGTTCAAAGACAACGATTCACTATTCCTTAAACAACCTCAATTAAGGAGCAAAATACGAGATGGAATCACTGATTATCAAAATGGAAAAGGAGATACTTTGGGAGTTTCAAGCTCATTACTTCTGGGTGGAGGAACTACACAAGGTCTTAAAGGAAAAAATTACGAATCTTACACTAAAAGTAACCGTCGCGGTAATAGGACTCCTATTCCTTCAGACCATGATCTTAGGCACTCTATTATTCCTATTAGTGAAATAAGAAAAGCATCAAATAGTGACATTTTAGAGTATTGCAAAAAACATAAGATCAAAACAATTACTAATGATAAAGGAAAAACTGTTTTAAAAGGTCGAGAGCATATTGTTATCAATGAAAAACGCTGGACTAATACAAAAAATAAAACAACAGGTTCACTTATCGAATTTGTCACTGCCCATAATAGCACTAGCTACTTGAGAGCAATTTCACAAATTACAGGTAACAAAAATCTGCTATTGCTTGAGCAGTATATGGGCGAAGTAAAAAGACCCTACACATCTTTTTACATACCAAAGCAAAAACAGGCAAAAGCCGATCTTGCAAAACTAAACGTGAAAAAATTCCTAAAGCATCACGGTATAAGTGAAAAGGTATCTGAAGACCTTTTCAAATTAAAAAGAGTTCAGGCCGATTCAAAAGGTAGCATCTGGATTTATCCAGAAGGAACAGACAAAGAAGCTATTGAGTTTTCTCGTGAATCAAATGGTTACAAATCAAAAAGACATGGAGATAAATCGACTCCTTTTAATAATTCTTACAAGAATGGAAAAGATGTAACCATTTTCACTAACTTTCTCAGTTTCTTGAAACTGAAAGGAAGTAAGGCCCTTGATCCAAAAAGATCAAAGGGAGAACTTGTTTTAATGGGGCTTGAAGAAAAAGCCTTGCACATTTTTTTAGCTGCGAATCCTCAAATTAAGGGAATTGATATTGTTGAAGATAAATCTAAGTCTCTACAAAACAATCAATGGAATTTCATAGACAAGCTAAAAAAAGACCTCAAGCCCTTTGGGATAACTGTCAATCAAGTTTCTTTTGAGCAAGCACTTAAGAAGAAAAGAAGCCTTGATCTTGATTTTTAACTTTAATTACGGAGTAAATTATTATGGAACAAAATATTGAAAATAAAGCACCTAAAAACACTCAAAAGAAAAACGATTCTACTGCAATTCGTTTTGATAAAGCCTTTATGAGACAAGTCACAAGACTTGTCGATAAGGCGAACAAAAAGCAGTTTGGAAGAAAAGTTAAACCTAAAACAATTCTTGTAAATTTATTGAGTCTTGCTGATGACAAACTGATCGAAAAGACCATCAAAAAATCACAAGACGAGTCTCTAACATTAAACGATAGAAAAGAGATGTTTATGAAGGAACATCTAAGCAAATTCAAAGGTTCAAAAGAGGAATTTGAACAAAAAATGATGGAACTTATGAGCGGATTTTTGTCACAAACTTTAACTTAATTTGTGACAAAAAAATCGTTGTTTGTAACAGCAAGTTTCACGCAAAAACCTTGGCCTATAACGGAGAATTTGATATGATGAAAAACAATAAAAACCAGAATTACAAGAGTGAAAATTCTGGAAAAAGTCAGTCTGTTAGTCACGAAATGTGCGAGTCTGATTTGCTCTTTGACAATTTAATATGGATGACAGTTAAAGATGCGGCAAGGTATCTGAGAAGAACAGAAAATGCAGTTAGACTGCTACTTTATAAAGGTGTTTTGAACACATATAAATTAGGCGGTCGTGTATATGTTAAAAAAACTCAAATAAATGACCTTCTTGAAAAATCAATTTTGAAAGGAGGAGTTTATGGGAGTTAGACCATACATCTGTAAAAAAACTGGAAACACTCGTTTTGAGGCCTATGTAAATCTTAGAAGTAAGATTGATAAGACTATTCGGTGCCAAAAATACAAAAAAGTAGATACCGAAAGAGAGGCAAAAAAATGGGAAAAGAAACTTATCCGAGAAGCTAGTGAGTACATTGCCTCTCAGGAAGTAAGAGGAAATAGCTGGGGAAGAATTATTGATCTCTTTGAGTATGAAGCTAATAAGTACAATAGAAACCCCGTTTCTCTTAAACAAATGGGAGATAAGGCACAAAAAAACGCTCTAAGCATGGTCAGAAATTGGACTGAGGATTGGCTTAATGTTCCAGCTAAAGAACTAACAAGCTTTCATGGCAAAAGTTTAATTAAACGTGCCATTGATGCTGAACTAACGGAAAACTCTGTAAAGAGAATTAAGGGAACAGTAAATAGCTTTTGGACGTTTGGGGTTCAGGAAGGAATTATTCTGGATAATATCAAGAGTCCTGTTTATGGGATTCCTATTGATATGCCAAACGAAGATAAGCTACCTGAGATTCTAACAGTAGATGAAGTTAGGTATCTTTTAGCTAAAGCAAAAGAAGCTAATCATCCTTGGTATCCAATTTGGGCGGTTGCCCTGATGACAGGCATGAGATCAAGTGAGCTATACGCTTTGAGAAAAGAGAATGTTCACCTTCAGGAAGGTATCATCAGAATTTGTGAGTCTTGGGATTGGGAAACCTATACATCAAAATCCACAAAGGCTGGTTACTGGCGAACAGCTCCTATTGCTGACAGCCTACTACCGATTGTTGTTGATCTGATGCAAAGGAAAGACACAGGAGAATTTCTGCTTCCTAGAATTTACGAATGGACTAAGGGTTATCAAGCATTAGTCCTTAGACAGTTCTGTGAAGAGATAGGAATTAGCTCTGTAAGGTTCCACACGCTTCGAGCTTGCTTTGCAACTCACTTACTTTCTAGTGGAGTACCAGAGACTACAGTAATGCGAATTGGTGGCTGGAAGAACTTTAAAACCTTCCAGATTTATATTCGTCTTGCTGGTACTAGGGAGAAAGGTGCAACCAATGATCTTGGTAAAATCTTTATTCCGAATGAGATTGCGGCCATGCAACATATCGCCTCGGCATACAATGAGGTGGCTTGATTGAGCGCAATAAAATTGGTACATTTAAAGCTGGAAACGGAAACAGCTTTGAGGTTGAAGTTTCAGGATGGGCCGCACAGCCCACCTGATTTTTCTTTTGGAAAGGTCAGGAAATGTGTAGAAATAAGAAATTTTGTGAGAGATTTGGCTTGTTCAGGCTTGTTTCTCACCTAAAAAGAAGTGATTTAAGGCGGTTAGATTGTCTTCGGACTTCCGCTCCAATTTTTACCTCTTTTCTCTAACAAAAATTTCCAGCCTAGACGATAATTTCAGTAAACGCTAAAATCTTAAAATATGAAGATTATTATTTGTCTCTTTCTATGCTTATCACTTCGCGCTTATGCTCTTACGTGTGCTTTATCTATCGAGTATCCACCCTATCAATATGTTAAAGACGGCCGAACAACTGGGCTTGATGCTAAATTAATTAAACTCTATAACCAATATACAAATGAAAAAATTAAAATGATTTCAATGAAATGGGATTTGGCCCTTTCAGAGCTTTATTATTCTAATAAGTTTGACTGTATTTGGGGAATGGAAGTAACTGATGCTCGACAAAAAAGATATTTATTAACTAAACCCATTTATAAAAGATCTTCAACACTCTTTGTTCATGAAAGTTCAAACATCAAATCCTTAAACGATATTAAATATAAAATTATTGTAGGAGATAAAGACTCAACTTTAGAACAAGAAATCAAAAAATCAAAGAAGTTCAAATCAACCCGCATTAAACATTTGCCCACTAAAGAACTGGCCATGAAACACCTCAAACAAAAAAAAGTCTCAGCAGTGATTATGCCAAATGCAGTCGGTATCTACTTAGCAAAAAAACTAAATGTAAATATAAGACAAGTTTTCACTGCAAGGGAAAAAACCCCCGTCGCTGTTGCTGTTAAAAAAGGAAATGAAAAGCTTTATCAAATGATACAAGAAACTCTCTCAAAGATTCCGACACATGAAATAGAAAAAATTATTAATAGCTCTATTAGAAAGACTTCTAAAAAAGTAGATACAAGCTATCAAAAAGACACCTCTCCAAATTTAATGGGGGCTTACCTTCACCCTTTTTAAGATTTTTGCAATCTTATGAGGCAATATTTTTCCCCCTCACAATGAACTGACTCGAAAAATCAAGGGGTTAGCCCAATTAGTTTAGTTAAACTCTTACCTAATGAGATAATTATTAAGATCTGTTTGAAAATGAGACGAAAAGTAATTGAAATGAGGAAGAAGTATAGTTTTGTAAAAATTTTTATCATTATCTTTATGCTAAATATTTTTAGCTCCTGCCTCCCTGAACAACAAGTACGAACAAATCCTCTAGAAGATCAAAATAGTGAGTTCAATAACCCAGATAACTCATCAAATAATAAAAGCACTCAACTTCCAGAAGAAGTAAATTTTTTACAACTTAACGACAGCCGTTCAACTGGAACTCTTAATCTTTTCAGTAATTATAGCGATAGTTTCCTTCTTAGGGGAAATCAGTTAATGGAAACCATTAAAGACAATCTTCCTCAAGGCCAAACAAACTTATGTCTTATTAGTTTTTTTCCCAATATATCTGGCCCTACCTCAAACTCAATTCTTATAAGCTCTGCCCGAATACGTTCCTACTACAACGGGGCCATTAAAGCTAAAGAGTATTTTTTACAAATTGAACCCAATAATGAAACCATCAATCAGGGAGACTGCCTTACAGTTAGTTTGACTAATAAAATCCAAAGTGATTATCCTGGAAGCCAGTACACTTTTAAACTAGAAAAAGTATGCCCTACTTGTAACGTGAGTATCAACTCTAATGGGCTCCAGTTGTATAGTCCACTTGGTACAAAAGAAAAGTCTATCAAGATATCTCATCTTCGTTTTCAAGTTCTTCCTGCTGTTGGAAGTCCTAATAATGAAGCGCCAAAAGTTTGCTCTATAAATGCAAATTGCACCTCATTAAATTTTAATTGCTGTCTCGCTGGCCAGTGCGTTAATCATGGAGAAGTAAGATCTGAGGTAGATACAAATAGTGATAAGTACAAGGTTGCTGTAGAGCTCATCTCTGCGAGACCTGAGCTTATTAATAATTATCAAGATGTCTTTTATGTTTGCCCAGAGATGGTCCCCTCAGAAGGTTCTTCCCCCAGCGAGCCAGAAGACCCACTTCAAGATGCAGCTGATCTCTTAAACGAACTGGAAGACTTATATAATTGTACAACTCCGCAAGTTGATGAATTTTCAATTTGTCCAAAAGAATACCCTAATGCTTCTACTCTCATGCAAACATCAGCTTACAACTTCAGCGTTGAAAGTGATGATATAAACTTTACTTCAATTACAGCTGAAACAAGTCGCAATAATATTGTAGGAATTCATTATGCTGGTGAAGTTCTTTACAAAGAAAAACTTCTCAATAATCAAACTCAAGTTCCTTTAGCAAGTGGGATAACATTTCTATCACCTAATGATAATCTTACTCAAGCCCAGCAGGTCTCAATACAAAGGAGCCTTCCTGTTAATGCCATAAACGACACCGTAAAACTTTACTATAAAGTCAATGGTACTTGTGAAAGGCTTGGTTCATCCTTGGCCCGTTGTAAAAAATTTTATAAACAAGGACAAAGCTCAACACCTCCTCGCTCCAGTGACCACCCTTCGGGAAGGCAAGTTTTTTCTCTTCCTGACTATGCTGACACAGGCTTTAACATTATAGTTAAAATTGGGGGGAGCCCTATTGCTCAAGGAAGTGAGACTTGGAGCTTAGTAGGTAAAAATATTATTTTTAACTCCAATGATTTTCCCATCTATAATAATCAAGAAATTGAAATAACTTATTTTGTTTCCGCTAATGTTCATGAATTAACAAAGTCAAAACACCAGGCCCAAGAAAAAATTAATCAACACTGTAAGTGTGATCCAAATGAATCTCCTTGTACTTTAGAACCAGTCAAAACAACGGTTGCTGGAGTTGAAAAGGTAACAAGTTATATCTGTAAGTATCCTGAAGCTGATGCTCCCGAGATCCCTTTGCAACAAACAGTATATGTTAACGCAAAATCAGTTCCTCATAAATTTTATAGCTCTTCTGGTGTCAATTTTGACTTAGAGTCAACCCCATCGGTTGAATCCCAAGAGGGTGAAATCTTTGAGTACACAGATGGGAATAACCTTAAGCCAAATAATTTAGATAAACATATTGGTTTCAATGAAATTTATGGAAGTATGAATATTGATGCTGCCTCCCCCTTACCACCAAAGACAGTCAGTCTCACCAAAGGAAAAAATTATGATATCTTTGTAGATGAAGGGGCTTTCTCGACCTGTCTTAATTGTGGAACAGATTATTTTTCAAGTTTACAAAAAATATTTCCAAATAATTTTGACTACAAAGGTGCTGGATACTTACCTGATATGGTTGAGTCCAGAAGAATTTCAAATAAAAGCGACTATCGTGCAGACGATTTGCGCTTTGGAAGAGCTTGTTTTGTTCCAGCAACAATGATTCCATGGACTCATAAAGCCCATAATAGCGTTATTGACCAAAGAAGAAACCGATTAGCTGCACAACATTTCCTTTTTTCTAATGGTTATAATAGAGACTGGTATGGTTTTGATTATGGTGCTCTTATAGGCTCTTTTGATGGTGTCAAATGGTTTGCGATTGGAAATCAAAGACGAATCAAAGCAACAGGTGAAAAGCTCTATTTAGCAGTAAATGCTTATTTTGGTGATCTTACTATAAATAATTCATTTAAGGTTACTATAAATGAGATGAATTCTGCTCTAAACTCTGGTTCATCTATAACTCATGATACTGATAATGATGGAGCTCAATGCCAAAAAGCTCATTACTGTAGCACCGACGATGACTGTATTGCTCAACTTGGCTATGATTACACCTGCCAAAATGTTTCCGGGATTCAAACACCCTGGCCACAATTTGATGCCAAAGGAAATGAATTAAGTGGAAGTCTTCAAACTTCATTACTAAGCCTAGTCGGAGGATCAAATGGTCAAGCAAAAAGATGTGTTTATCGTGGGAGAGGCTCTCTTTGCCATCCCCAGAACTTTCAAGTAAGTGCTAATAATTCTTATATGGGATCATCTACAGTGGCCCTTCATACATGTTCTTCAAATACAACTTGCCAGAGTTTAAATCAACAAGTCTTTAATACCAAAATTGCTCGCTTTGCCGAAAGTCCTTTGTCTCAAAATATTCAAAGTTTTGTGACCGATAAAACAGACACTTTTGGCCTAGGGGCCAGAAATTTAGGCAGACCTTATAACTTTTATGGGAATGAACAAACACCTAATTCTATACGAGCACATCTCAGTGACTTGAATGTTAATGCATTATGTGTTCCAGGTAAAGATATCGAAACTGCAAACTCAACTAGTGAGTTAAACTATCTCAATACTCAAACAAGAGAAGCTGATAAAGTGGCCAATGTGGGAAGAACCTTATCCTCAGCAATATTCCAAGATCCAAAATATTTGGCGGCATGTCCTGCAACGGATGAATCAGGAAATTTCACTCATTTAAACAATACCCTTCTCACATCTAATGAACATAATCCCTATGCCATAAATGATAATATTAGTAGTAACCTCCTTAATCTTAACGCTTTAAAGTCACTTAATATTTTTAATGACAATAACAGCTTAGTCACTCAAAAAGGCTATCAAAAAAATACCTGCCTAAGAGCTCCTGGGGCAAAATGTTTTTCTGACTTTGAGTGTGCCCCAAGCGAGTATCTAGCAACAAGATTTAAATCTATTTCAAATTTTAATGGTGAAATTAACGAAGCAGAAGAAAGGTTTTGGGAAGAAGGTTTAATCTGTGCCAATTCTCAACCAAGATATCAAGAGAACTCGATTTATCCTAATCCTTTATATGAGACAAACGAACACAAATGTTGTCGTGACACAGGAAAAGAATTCACCTACTATACTCAAAAACATGAAAACTCAATTATAGAAACTGTAGACAATGCTGGTAATCCACTTATACCTGGCGTAAATCAAGACTATAATTCTCCAAAAAGGTACTCAAGAACAAATACCGTTTATGATAAGATGCTAAAAGAGCCAGGAAAATATCCTCCTCTTTATACTCCTGCTTCACAACCGAACTCACCTCTTAACATGACACTTACCAAACTTCGTCAATACAATACATTGCACCTTCATAATGAAAGAATGTGTTGTACAGGACATTGGGTTCGAAAGTTTGCCTCTGGGACCAATGCTAATAATGGCGGACATAGCTTTGATGGAAATAAACAACAAAATATTCCGATAGAGACTTTTAAGCCTTTAAGCTGGAATCCAAATCATGTACCGGCTCTTAATACTTTTCCTAGCTCTGTAGCTTATGACCCTACTCTTTTAACATATACTTGTACTACTGAAGACTATGTTACTGCTGACTGTGAAGTGAAAAACATCATAGAAGGATCAACTGTAGAAAAAAAATACCTAAACTGGTTTTCAAAGTTTGAGCTCATAGGAATTCCACAAGTTCTTATAGAAACAAATAATGTTGTAGAGAAACCTTTAAGTACTGATACTATAGATATCGATAATGATGGTATTGATGATTATCAAGAACAAGAGGATATTTCTGCACTTAAATTACCTCTGGACAATACCATTAAAGATGTTAATTCAGATGGAGTTGTCGATGCCATTTACAACGGAAAAGAATACTACTCTGCTTCTTCATACGATAACTTTGAAATTGGCTCTGGTAAGTTAAAAAAGATTTTTTCAGAAAATGAGTTTAATTGTTGTATCCCAACAGGTTTTGAAGTGACTAACACAACCACTGACAACCAATGCTGTACAGGAAAAGTGGCGACCATTAATGATCAAACTCGTTGTTGCTTGCAAGACTTTGCCGACTTGTCAGTTTACACAAACCGCTATGTCTCAAGTGAAGGAGCTCATTTTAATGGACAACCAATAAGAGATTCGGATATTGATCCGACTTCGGGTTACATCAAAAAAGAAATTGTCTTACAAATGGCTTCAACCATGTGCTGTTCAGGAAAAGCAACTTATGGCTCGGTTATTAATGATTTTCTTATTCCCATAGATTACGATAAAAAGTATAACTGTGCTAAGACAAGACGTTGGCTTTATTTGGCGAGCTTAGATAATGATGAAGATGTTGATGGTGGAGTCAGTAAATATAACGCTGGCCTAAAATGGAACAATCATGTCTATTGTGTGCCTGAAGACTTTGAAGAGTCTCTTCAGACTTGTTCTGGAGGTGGTTCTGGAGGTGGTTCTGGAGGTGGCTCTGGGGCTGTTGGCTCACCTTAAACTTAAATAAACGAGAAGCACACCTACCAGACAACGGTACAAACTAAAGTAGCCAAGACCAATTCTTGAGATAAGCTTTAAAAAATAATGAATGGTTAAAAATCCCACAAAGAAAGAAACCCCAACTCCAGTTACAATAATATGAGGCTCAACACTCGTAGCACTTCCATCCAAGATATCTGGTATTTTAAAAATAATACTTCCAATTATGACTGGTAATGAAAGTAAAAAAGAAAAACGGCTAGCTTGTAAACGGCTCATGCCCAAAAACCGACTCGAAGTTAATGTTATTCCTGAGCGGCTAACCCCCGGAAAGATGGCCAAACTTTGAGACAGGCCAATTAAAACTGACTTTTTCCAATCTTGTTGCTGGGTTAAATCAATATTTTTTCCTTTTTTCTTATCCGATATATACATTAAAATACCGAAGAAAATAAAATTAAAGCCAATTAACAAAGGGCTTCTTCCATACAAGAATGCAACTTTTTTCAATCCTAAAATTAATAAAAAAGAAAAAAATGTTGCAATTAAAAAATTTTGAACAAACATCGTCTTTTTAAAATCTTTATAAACAAACAAGAGAAAACTTTCATGAATTAAACGCCTCACTTCTTTATGAAAATACAATAAAACAGCAATGGCAGTCCCAAGATGCATTAATAGATCAAAGATGACGCCAGGGTCCTTTAACTCACCAAAAAAAGGAATCAGCGCCAAATGCCCACTCGAGCTAATTGGTAAAAATTCTGAAATACCTTGTATAAAACCATAAAAAAATGCCCACTCGAAATTCATCTTACACCGTCACTGTCTTATCAATTTGAAAATATTTATAATCTTTTTGTTTTAATGCATTTAACATTTCAGTTAAATTTAATAAGAGCTTGATATTTTTCTCTTTATTCTCCTTTAAAACTTGCACAACACCTTCAATATTTTCTTCTAACGTTTTAAGCCCTTGCGTTTGTTCTTCACTCAAAAACTTTTTTGATAAACGAAAATATCTTTCATATAAAAGCTGAGCCAGTTCAATATTTTCATAAGCTGGATCCTGCTTAAAGCCATTAATAAATTCAGCGATTGGATCTCTTTTAGAGACGTTATTTTGATCATCAAAATTCAAGTGGTGGACAAGGGCCTTATTCTCACTTTTCGTAACATCCAAAGAAAGAGCATAAAGTTTTCCTTTTTTAGCCCCAAAAGGAATAAAAGAATAATACTGCCTTTTACCGATAAGATGCTCTGCCATGAGCCCTTTTTTCCCCGCTAAGTTCGTTAGTTTTATAGAACGAATTCTCTCTCCAATAAGATGTTCTATTTTCTCACGAAAGTCCCTATGTCCGGCATAAAGAGGACCATTCGACTTAACAAAATCTGGATAATCTTCTAATTTAAAAGAAAAAGAAGATTCAATAATATCTTGAGTTTCAGCAATAATTCCTTCCTTATTATTGGCCATTTTTTTATCTTTTACATAATAAAATAAATTAGGTTGAAAATATTTTGCAAAGAAATTAAGCTCAACAAAGTCTTTATAGATGGCCATCATAGAAAATTCTTTAAGTTTTTTGATGCTAATACTTTTTCCTGTCTCAACATTAATAAAAGTCATTCCTAACGTTAAAAATCTTTTTCCATTCTTTTGTTCGATATCAAAGAAAGGTAAAGAAACCTGTTCGGTTGTAATATCATAGCTTGCATCCAACAACTCAGAGTAGACCTTATTTTTATAAGTCCACTCTGGACTTTCATAATACTCAGACTTAACAGCGACTGGAGCTAAAACTTCTAGACCTTTAAGATAAGGAGAAAGAGCATACAGGATAAAAAAAGCAGGAAGAAAAACCAGAGCAAGGAAAATCGCTCCTAATCGACTTGAAGTGTAAAGATGAGTTCCGGTAATGACTTCTTTAAAAGTTCGTCTTCCCACAAAACTAGTTAAGTCAAAAATAAAAAAGGGAAAAAGAATAAAGCCGACGAACTCTCTTACCACTCCCATAACTCGCTTAAAAAAACTATTTCCATATGATTTCATTCCCACAAAAAACTGTCCCAAAGAAACAGAGAACATGAAAGTTGTGACTAATCGAAACAACAAATAAACCATGAGCACTGAAGCCATTTCATGCCAATTAATTTCATCAACAAAATTCTTCAAATAAGTGTCTGACTGAATAATTGAGGAGATAGTAGATTGGACTTCACTCAAAGATTGCCCATTATAGCCATCAACTAAAATCCCCCCCAAGAAATTATAAAATTGTTTAACATCAACAAATACTAAAAAAATATTTAAAAGAACAAAACAACTTAAAAAATCAATTAGACTAGCACAAAACCTTAAAAGGATATGACTAGAAGAGCTTGGTGTTATTTTTTTTAACTTAGGAGCAGCTTTTTTAGTTCTTCGCTTTTTACTTACTTTTACCCTATCGAGTTCTTTAAGAACAGCTGGGTCCAGCTCTACTTCGTTAACATCAATAGCATGAATATCATCCTGAGAATCTATAACATAATCATCTAATAAGGCAGCGACTTCTTGTTTTTTTTCTTCTTCCTCATCTACTGTATTTAATTGTTGAGAAAGTCTTAGAACTTCTTGATCTATATCAATTTTACTAATGGTAAACTCTGGAGGTTCTTCCTCATCGTTTTCAGACTTATGTGCAGCTTCGCTTTGATTTTCTAAGGCATTTTCAAGATTTATTTTAGAAATCGAAGCCTCTGCTTCTAAGGCGCTTTTTGGAACTTCCATATACTCTAAAGTAATATTTTTATTTCCAACTCTTATCTCATCACTTTCATTAACCAAGTAAGTTTTACCAGGAATCAACTTCTTAAAATTAAGATAAGTTCCTTTTTGACTAGAATGATCCACCAAACACAACACTCCATTCTTAAGAGAAAATGTACAATGTTTAGGAGATATACTTTCATCTTCTATAATAACATCTGCAACTTCACTCCCCAGAGTCAACTTTTCCAGCACCGGCCAGCTTTTAGATTTCCCCTCGATTGTAATATACGCAGCTACAGGAAGATTACTATTTCCTCCTCCCTGATGATCATTTTCGCCCACATTTTGTGTCAAAGCTTCTTCCTTGGTTATTTACTCACTCTCACCATATTAATAAAAAAAATGCTTTAATTTTCTATATTTAGTTTAACTTAACCTCACGAAATGCCAAGTCCTTGAGAATCGGAAGCCTAAAATATTGGTTTAAATTGCTCAAGCTTATATAATTTTCATAAGAACTATTAAATTTTCCAATATTTAGAGCCGATAAAGTCTCTAGAAATATATGAATTAAGGCAAAACTATGTTTAGAAAAAATGCGAAAAGAACTTTAAAGATATGTAATCTTCTTATCATCTCTCAAATGGTTTTTTCTCCACTT
>PAKC01000094.1 GCA_002706205.1 Halobacteriovoraceae bacterium | reverse complement strand
GAAAACCATCTAGACGACCAAGTTTTATTAATTCCTAATCTGATTCCATTTGGATTAACTTTTTGTCCCATAATTTATTCCGCTTCTTTTTCAATATATTTAATGCTTACCCCAAGGGCCAAATGCTCACCACTTCCTCCCGTTTTATAATTCCCATATAAAGGTTGAGCATACCCCATAACAAAACCACGATCAAAACGATGATCCACATCTAAGGCCGGAGTGACTTGGTTTTGAAGATTAAAGTTTGAGTTATAATTAACTAAGGCGGTCAAACCAAATTTTCCCATTTTAAACCCAGGAGCATAATCAATACCAATATGAACTGGAAAATCAAAGGCTGCATCTGCAAAGTCGGTAGGATCACTTCCTAAATTATTAAAACGATCTGTATCTTCTAAAATATTTGTGACCGAAAAAGAGGGATTTAAAGGATAGAAACTAAAGCCTTTATGTCTGGCCAATAAAGCTGGATTATAAAAAAGAGTAAAATCACCTTCAGCTAAACTCGTAAAAGCATCTCCCATTAATAAACCCCGTGGACTTTTTCCTAGACTCCTCTCTTGAGCTGCATACGCTGTAAGAGAAACTATAAAAAGTGGGAGTAATAATAATCTTATCATTGATATATAGACTCAAAAAATATAGCATAAAACTTTTCAATTCGTTCTATGGTTTGGGCTTCACAAGTGGTTTGATCAGTAATATCTTTTAAAGTTGTGATCGCGTCTTGTCCGTTTGGGTCTCCATCATTAAAAGCTCCATCTTCAGCTAAAACAGCATTATCCATTAAAAGGGCCAAAGCAGCTTGAATATTTGAAACATCCCCTAATTCACTACTGCCTGGCAAAGTCATATTAGAAAGAATATCCATCATATTATTATAGTAAATAATGCCATAACAAAGTCTGCGTTTAATAACTTCTTGGCCAACTGGGGCTTCTAAAAAATCACTTCCTTGCGTTCCATCTAAAGGAGGTACACATGTTCCAGGGGAAGTTGCTGTTATCCAGTCCTCAGCATCCTCTGTTGTGTAAGAATAAATACAAGTATTTCCAAAGCCTTGAGCATCTCCTCCCTTGGCCCCATCAGCTCCTGCATTGCCGTACAGAGCAAAATGTTTTCCCATTTGGACAAAAATTAAATAAAGCGCTTGTAAGCTAAGATCACCAGATTTTTTCGTTCCAAATTTTGCATTTCTGGCCACAGTACTCGGCTGTCCAGAGGCTGCATCATCATAAGAAATTAAAGTGTTAATGGCATTATTAAGACTTAGATAAACGGTACTGTCTGGCGCAGTTTCATTTGAAGAAGAAAAAGAGGCCAATGATGTAATCAAACTAGCAGAATTAATATTTTCTAAGTTTCCTCCAAAAAGAATGTCCAACTCTTTATAACCCGCCTTACAGGCTTGCATAGAAGCATAAACCGAAATATAATTTGCATCATCTTTTTGAAAGCCTACATCATTTAAAATATCCTCTGCCTTAGAACAATCCATTCCACTTAAATGATATTTCGCTTCTGCTACTGCTGAACGAACTTCTTCTTCCGTGCTTTTAGCACAAGCGACACAACATAAAATAAGGATAAAAAGAAAACTGGTCTTCATGACTCACCTTTATAAAACTCTCCCCTCTCTATTCTAAATAAGTTTTATATGGTGTAAAAGACAGTAAATTATGCTTTATTTTCTAGCAATATACTCAATTAATTTTCCCATCGCCTCTTTAAACGGGGCCACCTCAAGAGTCATACTCATTCTTGCCGAGTTAGGGTAACCAAAAGAAGATCCTGGTACCAAAGCCACTCCTGTCTTTTCTAAAATATCTTCTACAATTTGATCACTATGATCCTCAACTTCATGATCTAAATGATTAAAGAAGGGCATTCTAGAAAAATCCAATAAATAATAAAAACCAGAATTTGTTTGATAAAAACAATGGGGTAAGTTTGCATCTCTAAAGGCCATGCGAATAATTTGAGCACATTCTCTTAATTGTTCTTTTACCGGGTCAAAATAATGATCTAAAAGTGAAAAATCAAATTCAATCAGCGCCCTTTGAATCAGGCTATTAGGCCCAGAAGTTGTCTGACTCTGAATCTTTGCCATAGCATAGGTCAACTCTTTTTGGGCCAAACAAAACCCAATTCTCAAACCTGTTGAGGCAAAAGATTTTGAAATTCCATCTATAATGACCGTTTGTTTTAATAAACTTATATCATGTTGATAAAAATAAGTTGGCTTAGGATCATAATAATAAAGTTCACTATAAAGCTCATCACTTATTACAGTTAAATCTGGATAGTCTTTTAAAAATTCTGCAAAATTTTTCATCCATTGGTCTGTATAATAAATCCCGGCTGGATTATTTGGACTATTTAAAATAATGGCCTTTGTTTTATTTGTGATTGCCTTTCTCATTTCTTCAATATTAGGTGTATAGGCATCAAAAGCATGGGACTTTACCACGACTGGTACTCCCCCCCAAAACTTGACCATCTCAGGATAAGAAACCCAAAAAGGAGTTAATAGGATCACCTCATCTCCTGGGTCAATCAAAGCTCCAAAAACATTATATAAAGAATGCTTGGAACCATTACTAATAATGCAGTCAACATCACAATCAGCTTTGGCAAAACTCACCTGCCTTCTGTGTTCAAAATGCTCTTGAAATTTTGCTCGTAAAGGTTTCATCCCAGCAACGGGACTGTATTGATAACTTTTTAAAAAATTTAATTGTTTTTTTATGACTTCCACAAACTCACTTGAAGGTTTGAAAGGAAGTTGGCCACTGGTCATATTATAAACGTGCTTACCACTCTGGGCAATTTCAGAGACTCGCTCATTAACTTTTAAAGTAATACTTCCCTTCGTTTGCTTGACTCTAGAACTTAGCTCCATTAATTCCTCTCTTTAAGCTTCTTTAAAATTAATTCAGGCACAAAGTCTTTAATTTCACCGCCATGTTGATAAACATCTTTTACTAATGATGAGGAAATATAATAGTATTTTTCTCCCGTCATTAAAAAAACTGTTTCTGCCATCTCTTCTAACTTTCTATTCATCGAAGCCATTTGAAATTCAATTTCAAAATCACCTGTGGGTCTTAATCCACGCACGATAGCATGAATATTATTATTTTTGACATAATCGACAATAAGCCCATCCCAAAAATCAACTTCGACTTGTTCATCATTAATAAAAAGTTCATCTAACATACTTTTTCTTTCTTCCTGTGAAAAAAGATTTTTCTTGCCTGGAGAAACAGCAATCAAAACAATGACTTTATCAAAAATTTTTTGAGCACGTTTAACGATATCGTAATGACCATTTGTAAAAGGATCAAACGAACCAGCATAGAGAGCGATTTTATCCATAATAAAGTCCTTTTATCCTTTATTATACCCGAGTTCTATAAATCATAAATAATAAAATAAGTTGTTCCTTGTTGAAAAATCTTATCCGCCTCTCCAAAACGTTTTTGAAACTCATCTATTTTCATTGTTTTTTGTTCACAGGCTTCCAAAATAAGCTTTGGAGGAAAAGAAGAGTTGGAAAAGAAATTAAATATCCCCTCATAAAGTTCTCGTTTTTCATAAGGAGGATCTACAAAAATAGTCGGAGATTTTTCAGCAACTAAAGAATAATTTTTTTTAAGCCAACTTATCATTTCTGATTTAGTGCAAATCGTTTCACCAAGATCTGGATACTTGTTATAAAGATTTTTTTTATTTTTTTTTAAACAAAAATAAGCATTTTTGGCATTCTCAACCAAATAAACTTCATCCGCCCCTCTTGAAAGAGCTTCAAAGCCGATGGATCCACTTCCAGCACATAAGTCGACAAAAACTTGATTTGAAAAATCTTGGATTGAATCAAAAAGTCTACGTTTCAACATGACCGATGTCGGGCGTGTTAAATAAGAAGAAGGAGTCTCCAAAGAAAAACCCTTGGCGACTCCTCCTAAAATATTTACCGACATAATTATGCAGCTTTTTTATTTGAATTTTGAGAATGAACAGGTAGAGAAAACTTCATCCCTCCCTCAAGTTCGATTTCAAAAACCTCTTCCGAAATATTTAAATGAATTTCTTTACCTGATACTTGAAAGGATAAGTCTAGTTTCATATCACCTTCAACCTTAAAGCTCATTGAAGAGTGAGTTTTTGGAGAAGACCCTTGAACAGAATGATCAAAATGGGAGTTGCTTGAAGCCGTATGTAAGTGATGAACATTAGCGTCATCCTCAACAGGCTTATGCTTTGCAACAACTTCCTCAGCTGGCATCTCAGATAATTCATCCAAAACTTCTGACATTTCTTGGTCCACCTCTACAGTCGGCTCAGAATTTGACTCAGGTTGGTGATGAAATTCTTGTTCACTCGATTGCTCATGTTCTTGACTCTCAGCAACAACTTCTTCGTAATGAGTTACTGCGTTATCTTCCTCAACCTCAGCTTTTGGCCCATCGGCCTTGGCTTCATTTTCAGAGACCTCCATTGATGTTTCAGGTGATTTATCCTCAACCGTATCAACATCTTGAGACACATCTTCTGTAAATTCTTTTTCTAAGCTTTCAATCTCATTCATGATATCCGCTAGTTCATCATCATTAAAGCCTTTTTCCATATGACTCTCCCTTCATTTAATATTCTCTTTGGGATAAAGAACCAAAGTGAACTTTTCTTTCTTTTTATCGGTACTTTTCTAGGGGGATTAAACTTTAATTATGTGAACGGAATTTTTTTCTTTTTTGATGACAAAACCTTAACAAACTTATACAAAATAACCTCAAAATTTTTCACGCAAACAATTAATTTTATTGGTTTTTTGAGAGAGAGAGAGATCATTGAATAAAAAGCGTTTTTCAGCGAGTGACTGGTTTAAGACAAGCGAGTATGCTCAAAAATTCACAAATGAAACAAGCATGGGTCGAAACCCTATTGCAGGCTCTCTTGCGCCTTTTTCTCCCGAAGCCCAAAATTTACATCGAGCGACTCATGGTATCTCTAATTATTTTGTTCCAGGTTGGAGAGGTGAATCTTTAATCTCTAAAGATGTCAAAAAATTTAAGGCCGTCTTAGAAAAGCTTCATCAAGATGCTAAAACACAGTTTTATACTAAAGAAGCTTTTTCTAGAAAATTAAAAATAGCAACTTACGACGAATTTCTTTCCTATGCTGAATTCAAGGCCATTAACTGTACTCATCTGGATCACTACACTAGTTTTTGGAAAGAAATCAAAAACGAAAACTCTCTTTATTCAGAGCATTTAGAAAACTTCATTGATATTCTAAGTTTTAGAATTGCTGTTGTGTACCTTTTAAAGATTCGCTTTATTGTTATTTTACATGAGCAAACTCAGGCTAAATTTGACGCTAAACATATTTTTTATCCAAACTCATGTTTAACCAAGCTCTTTAGAACGGCGAGTTCAACTCAATTGCATACAAAAGCTTTTGAACAAAATATTTTTAGTTGGTACAAACCAAACGAAAGCTTAAAGAATGAATTAACAAGCTTTACTCAAATTTGTTGTCACCTCAACATTACTGAAATTATCAAAACTTATTCACTTGAGTCTGAAAAAATTCTTCATAGCTCTACTGATTATTCCCATTCTATTAGTCACAAAAGTTTTGGTTTATTTCTTAATTCATTACTTATTAACTTCCCCCTTTGGCTGGAGTCTATAAATTCGATAAGAACAAACAAATATAAAACTTTTAATAATCATCTTGAAATCATTAGTACAAAGTTTGCAGGGGATAATCTTGAATCATTAGGTCTGTCCCATTGGCTTGCTCAAGAATCTAATAAGGATATAAAATGGGAACAAATTCTTTGTCCTGACTTCAAAAAGAATGATTTTTTATCTGGACTTTTTTTAAAGACGTCTAATGAGCTTCAGTTTTTAACTTTTCTGGCCCAAATTGCTCACTCTCAAGGCTTTGAAGCCAGACCTTTTATTTCCAACGTTATTAACTCGCATCTTTATAATAGAAAAAACACTTTTAACTCCCAACCGAGTTTTAATATCAATAATGACGAAAGTTTAAGTTTTTCAACGTACGATCGAGTTGTTCTTAATCTTACTCATTTTCCCAAAAATAATCCTCAACACTTTTTATTTTCACAAATCAATCAACAAAAGCAATATCTTAAGGATAATGGTTATTTATATATAATGACTTCAAAGAAGCTTTTTGTTCCAAGTCAAAAAAATAAAATTGAAAATCTTTTTAAAAATTTTAAAGTTGAGGGAATCTTTAATCTAGAAGCTGTTAAAGGAAAAGGTGAAGTTGGTAATTATATTTATATTCTCTCTAAGCGAGCTTTACACGATCACCCAACGAAACATTCATGTTTAAATTTTCGCTACACAGCTGATCTAGAAACATTCCATGAATTTTCTCAAATCATTCAACTTTCAGAGAAGTTTTTTAGAAATCATTTACAAGATCTCCCTTCTTTGTCCCAAGTCAGTAATGATCATTTTCGACTAGAGTTTTATCAAGATGCTATTGTTAATGGGCAATTAATCCATTCGACATCAAAAGATTCAAGTAAAGTTACCCACCCTTTGTTTTTTAAAAAACTTATGGGTTTATGTAACTCCCTAGACTACTTTTTTGATATTCAAAGCATAGACTTTAACGAAAACAATTATAATAAAGAAGAAAATTCTCTTTTTCATTTCTCTCATAGCTTTCAAAGAGAAAAATCTCCTTATACCATTATTGTCGATCAAAGAAACAGAGAGTCGACCCAAATAGAGTTTATCTCAACATCTGCTCTAGAAGCTAAAGCCTACGATTATGGCCATGCTCTGTGTTCGTATTTTTATGCTTATCCCAAATGGCCGAACCTTAATATTTTTGCAATAAAAGATTTTTTTGAATCAAGTATTGGCCAACAAATTGTCAATCTTACTTTTAGTAACGAAATCAGAAAAATAAAAGGGAACTTAAATAAACTGCTTATTCCTAAATATTTTTCTCGTCAAAATCAGATACCAGAACATATCCTGATGGGCCTTAAACTTTTCTCACTTGGACCAAATGAGATTTTAAGTTTACATCCATCTGAGCTCCAAAGCTCTTACAAAAAGATCAAAGGAATTCTTCCCCAACTCGTGAGATCTTACCCTTCTGAGACGATTGGTCTTATATCAAACTTTAAACGTTCACTTATTGGGGCCATGGAAGTCACTGGAAGTCGAACAAAACGATCAAATGGAATTAACTTCAATAATCCTGTTCTCAAGAGTCCATTACTTTTATCTAAAACGTATCCCATTTATCCGGATAATGATGATATCTATCTAGAGTTCAACTCTCATGCACTTGAGTCAGTTCACTCTCCACTCACTCGTGTTCGTGCAACGACAGAAAAAAAAGATGATTACACAAGCCATATACTTGAATTATACTCTGGAGAGACAAAAGTCATTACCTTATATACAGATCAGGCCATGATTAGCTTCCTCGATTTTATTTTAAATAATGTTTTAAATGCTCCTATCTCAAAAATCCTACAAAGTGTTGAGGTCCCTGCTTTAGACGATCTTAAAAGCATACTAAATGCGTATGGTTCCTTGAATCGTTCTCTTGAAGAGCTCTCAAAAGAGTTACCAGCTCTTTTTGACCAACTCATTAATTCAACTATTTTTTCTCATTAGATAGATTTGCTCTGTTGTAAATTCCTCGAAGACTTATAAACTAGAACTAGAGGGTAAATACTTGAAATCAGAGATTATTAAGCTACGTAAAAAAATTTATCACAACTTAAAAAATAAGGCGTTCTCCTTAGAGGAGCAAAGCAGTGAGTTAACGCAATACTATGCTGATCAAGTTAAGGCCTCTCAAAGAACATTTGAAATAAGCACTCTAGATGAACTTAGTAAAAAAGTTTTAAGTTCAAAAGTCATTTACCTTGGAGACTTCCATACTTTTGACCAAAATATTAGAAATGTTCTTCGTATTGTAAAGTTTATTCTTTCAAATAAGTCCAAATGTATTATAGGTCTTGAAATGATTAGCAGTCAGCACCAGTTCTATCTCGATGCCTATGTTGAGGGACATCTTACCGACTTAGAGTTCTTGGAGTGTATTAATTATCATCATTCTTGGCGTTTTCCTTGGACACATTATAAACTTATCTTTGAATTGGCCAAAAAATACAAATTAAAAATGATCGCCTTAAATACAGAGGGGAATTTAAAAAAAAGAGATCAGTTTGCTGCTGAAAAAATAAAAAAGAAGCTTCAAGAAAATCCAAATGCTCACTTTCTTATCTTCTATGGTGAGTTACATATAACCAATAACAAGATTCCACTGCTTATCCAGCAATCAATACCTGGGATTAACACCACAATCATTCATCAAAATCTAGATGAAGTTTACTGGAAACTTATCACTCAAAATAAAGAACAAGGTGTCGTTAAATTTACTGATGATGAATTTTGTATTGTCACTGCGCCCCCTTGGGTTAAATATGAAAGTATGATTTATTGGTATGAAAATGTGGATGATGATCCTGATTTTGATATTCATGAATATATTATTGAAAATGGGGCAAAAATATTTAATGAAGACACCCATGAAAATTTTTATAATATTTGCTTAGAACTTATAGGACATTTAGATCTCGACTATATTGCCAATGACTTAGAAGACTTTAACTTATACGATCATAGTCAACTCGAATATATTGAAGAAGAGCTTGAAACCAATCTCCCCCCCTCTGTTTTCCAGTTTTACAAGTTTCTCATTCAAACAAATAAATCATTTCGTTTACCCCATAAAAACACTTTCTACTGTTCAAGTTATTCTATGAATAGAATTTCTTATTTAGCAGGAGTCCATATTTTACATTACATTTTAACGAAGAAGAATATCTTTACCCNTNATATTCTTAATACAAAAAGTAATCAAAAAAAGTTTTTACTATTTTGTTATGAAGCCATCTTCGCTTATTTCTTTTCTAAAATCATCAACCCCCATCGAAAATGTGAAATGTACCAGGAGCTTCTTCAACTGGAGAATAAAGAGGCAAAGATCGCCATTGCCATTTTAGATGATGGTAAAAAGATTGCTCCACACTTAAAATATTGCTCACTCCAAGTCATACACCAATGCGCTCTTTATGTTGGACATATTTTAGGGGAATATCTTTATTTTAAAATGACGAAACAAAAAACGCCTATTCATTTTAAAGCTTTTTTTCAATCAATTGAAATCACTCCTAAACATTTTCATCAGACGAAAAAAAATCTTCTGTCAGAACTTAACTATAAAAAACATTTTAAAAGGTATTTCTAAATGAAAGTTTTAATTCAAAGAGTTCAAAATGCCTCTGTAGAAGTCGAACAAAAAATTGTCGGAAAAATTTCAAAAGGCTATCTTCTTTATGTATGTTTTGAGTCCTTAGATAATTATGAAAAAGTTCATTCAGCTGTAGAAAAAATTGCAAAGCTTAGAATCTTTGAGGATGAAAAGGCTAAAATGAATTATAATATCACCCAAATAAAAGGAGAAATCCTCTCCATTAGCCAATTTACCTTAAGTTGGGATGGAAAAAAAGGACATAGACCTAGTTTTGATAAATCCCTCCCCCCTAATGAGGCCAAAATTTTATATCGTAAATTTAATGATGAGCTTGCTGCTCAAGGTCTAAAAGTTGAAAAAGGAAGATTTGGTGCAGAAATGAAAGTCAACTCTCTCAATGATGGCCCTGTCACTTTTTTTCTTGAATTTTAAACAATGACCACTAACCTTCATCTTCACCAAACATGAGATTTCTTTCAAAATCATCAGGGCTACTCGCATTGGCCCGGGCCTCTTCCATAGATATTTTTCCTGCACGATAAAGGTCTGTAATATGCTGATCAAAGGTCTGTGTACCGCTTCCTCGTTTTCCTTTTCTAATATAAGTATAGATTTCTCCGATCTTATTGGCATCAGCAATGGCTTCTCTAATTCCTGGCGAGGTAATCATAATTTCTTGTGCCGCAACTCTTCCTTTTCCATCTACAGTTTTTAAAAGCCTTTGTGAAACAGTTGCGTAAAGGTTATCAGCAATTCTTGCTCGAACAGCATTTTGTTCTGATGGAGGAAACATTGAAATTAATCTTCCCACAGTATTAAGAGCATCTGTCGTATGGACAGTTCCAAAAACAAGATGTCCTGTTTCTGCAGCCTTTAAGGCAATTCCGATCGTCTCAGCATCCCGCATTTCACCAATTAAAATAATATCGGGATCTTGTCTCAAGGCTGACCTTAAAGCAGAAGCAAAATCTTCAGTATCTTCACCAATTTCTCTTTGAGTAATTCGAGCTTTTATAGGACGATGGACATACTCTACAGGATCTTCCAAAGTCAATATATGTACAGCACGAGTTTTATTAATTTGATTAATCATCGCCGCTAGAGTTGAACTTTTTCCCGATCCAGTAGCTCCTGTGACCAAAACAAGTCCATTATGAGCATTCGCAATCGTATTGATAGAATCAGGCAAGCCTAAATCTTTTGTTGTAGGGACATCATCATCAATAATTCTCAGGATAATTCCCATCTTACCTTGATAGCGCAGAAGATTATATCTTAAACGACAAGTCTTTGGGATCTGATAAGAGCCATCAAACTCTTTTAAGGTGTCTATTTTTGACCTTATATCTTCATCTTTTATCAAATAAAGACCAACTTGTTTTACATCATCATAAGAGAAAGCTTCTGTTTTAACGGGAACCAAATCGCCACGAAGTCGAAAACAAGGTCTTTCATTTGTTCTTATATGAATATCACTCACATTATTAGCAACAGCAGCCTTAACTAACTTTATAAAATCATCTTTAGAAATGCTCATGAAAGGTCTATCGGAATAATCCTTATATTAATTGACTTAAATTATAAAAAAATAGTTATTTATTCAAAAGATACTTGTGTCCGTTTACAAAACAAAATGTTTTTCCAATAAAGCGAATTTCATTGTGATTTAATAAGATTCCACTGCCATCTGGACAAGCATAAACTGGTGATTGAATCATTTTAGAATAGTTTTTTAATTCTTGATCATATCGTTTGGAATTTTTATAATGAGGAAAAAACTCAAAATCGACTAATTGAAGCCCTGCTAAATTTTTAACATTATCTTCGTTTTCGTCACAATCAAAACTAGGAAAAGCTGCGGTTTCAATATTTTTCGTCATAATAATCGCCCCAGCGCTAACTCCTGTTAAAACGCCACCATTTCGTACCCAGGCTTTTAGTTCTTTTAAAAGTCCTGTTTTTCTTAAATATTTTAAAAAATAAAAGGTATTTCCTCCCCCCAAATGAATAATATCTGCTTGAAAAGCAATTTTTTTGCTTATTTCACTAAAAGGATGATCAACATGAAATTTATAAAACTTTCTAATTCCGTAGGGACGATATTGTTGAATAATATCTCGATAATCTTCATTTGAGTTATAACTACTCGATGGAATAAAAGTAAGTTTTAAGTCTTTTTTTTTAAACAAAGAAAGAAGCCCTTGATCTAGGTTGAAGTTCTCTTCAGCATATCCTCCACTATAAAAAACAAGTTTCATAATCCTTCTCTATTTTCTCTAACAACATCAATTATCTTTCTTAAAATTCCTTTCGGAACTTTTTGATGGAATTGAATTTTTTTATCTGGATCTAAGTTCTGATGTCCACCAAGATCTTCAATTAAATGATAAAGTTTTTCAACAGAAAGACTTTTCTTTTGCTGAATAAGCAAGTCTACAATATAAGTGACGGCGTCACCTGTTATCCTTTCGGCCTTATTTATAACTTGTGATCTTTGGCATACATCCAATAAAATATCTTCCTGTGTTTGCTGAAAAGTTCTTGCAGTTTCTTTGATGATTTCGAGATAAAGCTTTTGAAACTCGTAAATTTTACTTTTACGATAGCTATTAATCTCTAAATCATTTTGAGTCGCATAGCTTGACTTAATCAAATCAATAAACTCAGTATCATCAAGAAAAGTTTCTGTATTTAAATAGATCTGAGGGTATTCTCTTAACAAAGTTCTCATTGAAAAAATAGCATCCCAAGTAACCCCATCTGAAATTTCAACAACTCCAGACTCTGATTTGGCCCTCTCAAAATAAGAAAAAACTTTCCGAAATTCTTCAATAAGCTCAGGTTTTCTCTTAAGAACCTGTTTTCTTTTTCGTTGAGAAAGCCCTATTCTTCTTAAAATATTTTCATTTTTTTTCTGTTCGAACTTCTCATCAAAAAGATTAACACTTTCTGAATTCGCAAACTCATTAATATTTTTCTTTTCTCCCGTTTTAATAAAGTCTATTGCTTGCGCAAAAGTTTGAACAATATATTTAGCCTTATTTTTTTGTTCTAAAATATTAGTGGAATAACGTTCGACATCATCATATCGATACTCGGAATGAAATAACCCAAACTGTCGGATTGACCCATAATCAATGATTCCCCCATCCATAAGAATATTATCACCATCCCAATCTAACCAACAAAAAATATACTCATCTTCTAGGTCTGCTGATAGGGCCCCAAAAGTACTGGCAATTTTATCGCCTAAATAATCATACTTTTTTTGACTAGAGGGGCAATCACTCCAGTCCTCTTTTTCACGTTGTCGCTCAATATAGTAATCAAGAAGACTTTTGAGTTCCTCAAGTCGATCTTGCTTTAAATACAAAAAAATATGACTAGGTCTTAGAAGATTCTCATGAACACGAACATTAATTGAAATATTATTTTTAAATTCAATAATCGCTAGGGTTTGTTCTGTTGATTGTTGATTTGCATTAAAAATATGACTTAAAATAGCAGTGGCCAAACCTTCATCAAACTCTGCGTAACCACAGCCATAAGATATAGTCGGGTCACCTGTTTCAAAAAACTTATTATACTTGCTCGTAGCAGGACTTAGTCTTGTCGCTCCCGTACCACATGATGATATATCCCATGTTTTATGATTATGCTTGATTTGTCCATTCCAGATACTACGGCCATCTCCAGAAGTTCTTCCTTTTTTATCGTCATGTTGAAGCTGTAAATAACGAGTGGCCATATAGGTACCAGCTTTAATCTCATCCTTGGGAAATTTTTTATTATTCATTTGATCGTATTCATTAATAATTTGAATTGAAAATGTCGAAAGAATTTTTTCTTTCAACTCCATAGTTAATTCATCAGCATGACTTTTAGGAATTAGCCCCATTTCTTTGGCCAATGAGAAATTGAAATAACTAACTTTTCCTCCCTTACGAATTCTAGCTGGGTAATCAATATAACCTTCAGGGATTACAGACTTCAATGGATGAGAGCCATCAATTTGATCAAATTTTTTATACCAATTTGTACTAATTTGTTTTTTTACTTCTGCCATAAAAGAACATCCTGTTCTAAAGTACTAACTCTTTTTAGTATAGCATATGATCTTAGATGAAAAAAAGAAGGTAAAGTTAATCAATTTCTCAATGCTTTTAAATATTTAGCCACTTCAGATCTTGCAACGACAAAATGTTGATTTGAAAGCTCAAGTCCTTTTGCTATAATACGAATTTCTTCTGACTCTACTGCCTCTACATTGCCATCACTTGCAGCAACCAAAAATAATGATTGCAAAATACTATAACGTTGATCTTTAGTTAAAAATTCTTTCAAAGGATAAACATAGAGATGATTTTCTAAACCGGCCATCTCTTTGATATGATCTGTCGCTAGCTCTGCAATTATCTTCGCATCAAAATCAGCATGAAAGTCCCAATCAGCAATCAATTGAGTTATTTTATCAACTTCATCTTCTGAAAGATGAAAGTCCACATAAGCAACTCTGGCCAATAAGCCCGAAATACAACTGGCCAAAACTAAGTTTTTTTCATCTACATTAGGATGTTCTTTCGCCAATTGATCATATAACTGACTATATTTTTTAACTTCTGGGCTATAAGTTATATTTTTAAAAAAATTTAAAACACTCATCATAAATCCTTTATCTCTATCATAGCTTTATTTGATACATTATTCAATTTTCAATAGAATAGAGAATAGATTAGGAGAATACCATGATTAATTTTGTTGATACGAAGATGGAACTTGAGTTTTTTGGTGAGATATCTATTTATTTTGGCATTGGTATCCAAATTATTTTTGCACTCATATTGGGTGGAATTGTTGGTTACGACAGAGAAGTAAAGATGAAAGCAGCCGGCTTTAAAACAAATATTATGATTTGTATTGGCGCAACATTATATACCACAATTTCAATGCTTAATTTAGACTCACATAATTATTCATCTATGATAGATCCGAATCGAGTTTCGGCTCAGATTGTGAGTGGTATTGGTTTTTTAGGTGCAGGGGCCATTATTCAAGGAAGAGGAAGTGTAACAGGACTAACCACAGCGGCAACGATTTGGGTGGTGGCAGCAATTGGCTACACGATAGGTGTTGGTTATCCTTTTGTGGCCACATTATTTTCAGTTACTGTTCTTATAATTCTAAGACTTCTCCATCCCATCAACCGGTTCATTGAAAAAGAAAAAGACTATAAAAATTTTCATATTGAAATGATCTCATATGGCTCAGTCAAGCAAACTGTTGAACACATATTAGAAATGGAGGAAGTCGAAACTTTAAGTATTGTTGAAGAAGATCATACTTCTGACCCAACCCTATCCATTCTTAATCTTTATGTTCGAGGGCATTATCGTGCCATAGAAAGAATTAGTTCAGAAATGACCGACGCTATCAAAATAAAAAAAGTAAACTACAGAGAAATACTAACTATTCCCAGTAGTATATTGGTGAAACACAGTATCTAATGATTAGCAAAATAATAATTTGTTAAAAAAGTTAGTCTTACTCTTTTTTCAACCGACTCAGCTTGGTCATGTAAGAAGTTTTCTAACTCTTCAAGATAACCCATATCACAAGCAAAATTATCAGCATCAACCTGGGCTTCCATGGGGTCATCAGAGTTTTCGGAATGATCTAAATATAAATGACCAACTTCATGGGCCATAACTGCTTTGGCCCAACCGTCATAGGTTTTAGTTAACAAACGATAAACTTCTGGAAAAATAATAATGACATTTTGCTGTAAACTTGAAACAGAACAAGCATAACGTCCATTAGAACGCACAAAGAGTGTCATTTTATCAATAAAAACCTTTTTCAAAACTCTTTTAGGTAATCTTTCTAAAAAATCTAAAAAATGGGCCTTCACATAAGAGTCTTCATTAATCCAACGGTGCTCTTCTTGCGACAAAATAAAATGAATATATTCTTCTTTTGAACTTTCACTTTTAAAAACTTTTTTACGAATGCTCTCTAACATAAACTAACCTCACTTAATACACTCATCGGGTTATTAAGAAAGATATGTTTGACTTTTTTTAGATTGGAAAAGTTTTCCTCAAATCAATGTAACTTAAGCAACTTAGAAGTTTTTAACGCCAGTTTTTAGAAACAATCTTCTTTATCGAATAAATATAAATCTTCTCCATCGTCTTAATCATAAATATATGATTCTTCACTATTTTTTATTTTTTCTTAACAATAACTCTTGCAGAAAATGAAATATTAAATAAAAATAAAGATCAATTACTAATCGTTTTGAAAACATGTTGTACGTATCTTGGAAGTGCCCGTTTTTAGATTTGTTTTCAATTTTTCTGAATTATTAACTCAGTAAATTCATCGTATGTCCGAGGAGAAGACTATGCAAACAAAGCAAGTTCACCACATTCTCATGGCATTATCTTTTTTATTTATCCTTACTGGATGTAAGGATGAAGAATTTTATGAAAAAGAATATATTGAAACATTAAGTGATCAATACGAAAAAGAAAAACAAAGAATTTTAGACGCACAAACTAACTGTAAAAATGCAGTTGAGAAAAATAAACTTGTCTCTAAAATCGTAAAGATTGATTTTCCCTCCGCTATTGAATGTAACTTTAATGAGACGGGAGTCAATGCCGACGACTTAAACGAAGATATGAATGGCCCTAGAAAGAACTCTGCCATTAGAGCAAAAGTGAGACAAGACTTTAAAGTTGATCTAGAAGAGAATATTACAATTTGTGATATGAATTTTGATTTTCCAAATCAACAAATGCAATATGATGATGAAATCTTTTTACTTCTAAACGACTATGTAATTATTTCGAGTCAAAATTATTCAAAAAGTGATAAACATCCTAACGGCCTTCTGACTAACACATGGGGCTTACAAGAATTTAAGTGGTATGGTGATAATGCCTTATACGATTTATTTTACGACTGGGGATACACTTCACGCTATTGTCTTGGTGTTGATCCAGATGATCCAAATTTTGATGATAAATGTTCAATTCCGCCGACAGAAACTGTTGGGGCCATGAGATTAGAAATTCCAAATGAAGATATTATCAAAATTGGTGCACTTGCTGGAGCTCAAGAAGAAGCTCAAGAATCAAATGAAAATATCGAAGACCTCAACTTTAGCTTTATCACAACTGGTGATGATGATGCAGGTGATTGTGAACATGCTGCTTATGGTTTTGAGGTGGAATTAAAATATATTCAAAACTAAAATTTCAAACAACAATCATGACGATAAATTAACAACAAAAAAGGTCCTTATTTGTAAGGACCTTTTTTTATCCCTTAAAGTGCCAAAAAAATCTTTCAAAATATTTATATAATATTAAGACAACTAATTATTAAGATAAACTAACTTGTTAGAATTATAAGAATATTTAAACTTTATTAAGGAAAATGTTGATAATTTTCCTTGAGTATAGGAAAATTTTAGTTAGAAAAATCAAATGAACACTCTGAAATTGTGTGGTACGTAAGTGATAGTTGTACGTGTTGATGTGAACCAATTCAGAGAAACCGCTTGGCAAACTACCCTTTTTATTTTTTACAGGAATATAATAGCGTATTTTAGTTTATTTCTGTTTGCCTCGTCGCTCACTATAAAGGGAGCGAAAAATGAAAACAAAGGGATTGGGAAAGTTACTTATCCTAGGCTTAGTTCTTACAAGTTTGGTTTCGTGTAAAGAAGAAGAGTTTTATGAAAAAGACTTCATCGAAACACTCAGTGACCAGTACGAAAAAGAAAATCTGCCTGACCTAGTTGATTCTTCAACAAAATCTACAAATGAGTCGGAAGACACTTCATCTGACAAAGAATCAAGCCCAGATGCTGGTGACGATTCAAGCAACAACGGTGGAAGCACTGATGGTGGTGATGATTCAAGCAACAACGGTGGAAACACTGATGGTGGTGATGATTCAAGCAACAACGGTGGAAGCACTAATGGTGGTGATGACTCAAGCAACAACGGTGGAAACACTGATGGTGGTGATGACTCAAGCAACAACGGTGGAAGCACTGATGGTGGTGATGATTCAAGTAACAACGGTGGGAGCACTGATGGTGGTGATGATGCATCAGACGAAGACGACACAACAAATATCGTCTTAAATGAACAAGATGATGAGTTTACTCAAAATGATACCGGAGCAAAACTTGATATTTTATGGGTTATTGATAACTCTGGTTCAATGAGAGATGAACAAGAAGCTCTTGGACGTAATTTTGATGCCTTTATTCAACAGTTTGTTGAAAAGAATATTGACTTTAAAATGGCGATCACAACAACAGACACCTCTAGAAATAATGCTGGTCGTGAGTGGAAAGACTCAATGGCGGCTTTAACCTCTGACAACCTAGCGGCTAATAAAGATCTTTTTCTAAGAGACTTTGCTCGCTTAGTTAATGTTGGAACAAGAGGCTCAGGAAGAGAGAAAGGTATTCAGGCGTCAGAAGTTTTTGCAGAACGCTACGGAAATTCATGGCTTAGAGAAGATGCTTATTTTACAATTGTCTATGTTAGTGATGAGGAAGATCAATCTCACAAAACGGTTGAAAATCACCTTAAACAAATTCAAAAGTGGAAACAAAACTCTGGTTATATCAAAGCTCATAGTATCGTCAATATGAGAAGGGCCCATTATTTTCAACGCTACAAAGAGATCAGTGCTTTAACTAATGGTGATGTGGCAAGTATTACAGATGACTTTTATAATACACTTTTGAATATGGGTGGAAAAATTGCCAACCTCGTTGATCAATTTCCTTTATCACAAAAGGTATATAATAGTTCTTCTATAGAAGTTTATGTAAATAATCAACTTAATACTGACTGGTCTTACGATGAGGCAACAAATTCAATTCAATTTGATGAAAATAAAGTTCCTCAGGCAGGAGCAAGTATTAGAGTGCTTTATTTATACGAACAACAATAGTCTCTATCACGGTGTGAAAGGGGGGATCCCCTTTTCACACTTTTTTTTAAGGAAATATAAAGTTTAATTTTCAAGACCCGATACAGTAAACATAACAAATAAAAACTCCACGGAATCGGATTTTTTGAATTGCTAAGGAAGGATCATAAGTAAATTTTTTACGAATGAGGAATTAAATGCGATTTATCTGGTTTCTAGTTTTTTGGAGTGTTATCCCATTTTCTGCCCAAGCAGGAGAAGAAGATCTCTATGACTTCCTTTGGCTTGATCCTGACAAATCAGTATATGTCTTACAAAACAAAATTTATCCCAAAGATAATTCCTATTATCTAGACTTAGGCTACTTAATTAATATGTCTAGTACTTTTCAGGATACCAATGGGGCGCAAATCAAAGGTGGATATTATTTTTCCGAGGAATGGGCACTAGAACTTTCTCACATGAAGTATTCAAATACAGATAATGGAACTCTTGACAGCGTAAAAGTTGTAGCTGGTCTTGCACCCTTCGTACGAAGACCACTGTCATCAACAACTCTTTATCTTATTTGGTCACCATTTTATGGAAAGATAAATACCTTCAATCAAATCTATTATTTTGATTGGTCATTTGGAGTGGGTACAGGAACATATCAAATGGAAAGTAACCTAGATACAGTTGAACTTAAAACAGAGGATCGTTTTGAAACTGAAAGTTACACTCCAGTCCAAATCAAAACATCCTTAAAGTTTCACCTCAATAGAAATATGCACCTTGGGATAGAGTTTATTAATACTAATATTAGAACAAACTCACCTAAAAATCCTAATAGTAAAAGCTGGGATCAAAATAATGACCTCATCTTTAATATAGGAGTGTCATTCTAATGAAGTTTTTAACCTTTACTCTTCTATTCACTTTTATAACAAATGTCTATGCTGACCAAGCGTCTAAAACAAGACGTCTCTATAATGAATCTATAAAACATTATAATAAAAAAGACTATTTTACTGCCTTAGATATTATTGCCAGAGAGTTCAAATATAGCACTCCAGATCAAAACATACAGCATTATATTGAAAAACTGGTTGGACATACAGGTACTCATTATTTTAATACATTCACCGACCTTGAATTAAGAAAGTTAAATATCCCAACAACAGACCTTATAATGGCCAAGCGTAACCTTTACCTTAAAAAATTTCGCTTTACTCACAAAAGGCTCAAAAGAATGCCAAAAGGTCATAGACTTTATCCCGAAGCTCTTCTGGTTAAAGGAACAGCTTATCTTATGGATAAGAAATATAATAAGGCGCTAAAAACTTACAAAGACTGTTCTGAAATTGCTTACGGCTGGGAAAAAAGAACAAAGAATAAGAAACAAAACTATTTTGCCGTTATCAAAGAAACTTGTATTATTAATATTGCAAGAATTCATTTCAAACAAAAAAATTACAAATTGGCCATTAGAAACTATGAAGATATTCCAAAACGCTCTTTTAAATGGCCTTATACCTTACTCGAAAAAGCTTGGGCCTATTACTACACAGGTAACTATAATAGATCACTGGGAATTTTGTTAACATATAACTCACCTCTTTTGGCCAGTTACTTCACACCTGAAGCTGAAGTTTTAAAAGCCTTAAACTATTTTAAATTATGTCTCTATGAAGATGCTCTTGATGTTATTGATAAATACTACACAACGTATGCTCCTCGAAGTGACAAATTAAAAAGAATCATTAATGGTCAGGGAAAAAAGGATCTTTATTTTTTCAATCTTATGTTTTCACCAATTTCAAAATCAGAAAAAGATAATAAGTTTTTACGTAACTTAATCACACAAATGTCAAAAAGAATTAAGTATAACTTAGACCTAAACACATATTATAAAATGAACCAAGAAATCTATCGCGCTAACAAAGGGGCTAACTTAAAGCTTTTATTGGCAATGCAAAAAGACCTTAA
>PAKC01000093.1 GCA_002706205.1 Halobacteriovoraceae bacterium | reverse complement strand
TATCATTACAGTTTTATTTTTGGGCTTTGGTATTGGACAAGTTTTTTTTGGTCCAGCATCAGACTCTGTCGGACGTAAAAAACCTATTTTGTGGGGAGGAGTTATTTTTCTCATAGGTTGTTTTATTTCTTTTGGAGCTCAGAATTTAGAGATTATGATTTTGGGACGTTTTTTACAAGGCTTTGGTGCTGCTTCTTTTAGAACAATTTCATTAGCATTGATTCGAGATAAGTACGAAGGTAGAGTTATGGCCGAAACGATGTCATTGGTTATGACTGTTTTTATTCTTGTTCCTGTTTTCGCTCCTGCTTTAGGCCAGTTGATTTTAGCCTTTTTTCATTGGCGAATGATATACTTAAGCTTTTTTATTTTATGTCTTGTTGTTTTAGTATGGTTTTATTTTAGACAAGAAGAAACGTTGAAAAATTCAGCTAGAAAAAAATTCTCAACTAAATATCTGATAAAATCAACCTTTGAAGTTTTAACCAATAGTACAAGCGCCTTTGCCATTTTAATTTCAAGTTTAGTTTTTGGAGGCTTCATTTCTTATTTGAGTACTTCGCAACAGATTTTTCAAAACCTTTATCATGTGGGGGAGAAATTTCCTCTTTATTTTGGAGCCTTGGCCATTATTATAGGTTTGTCATCTTTTACTAATTCCAAACTTGTGTTGAAGTTTGGAATGACAAGTTTAATTCAATACGCTTTAGTTGCTATGAGTTTTTCTTCATTTGTTTTTTATTTGTACTTAAGATTTTTTCATATTGATGTTCCTCCTTTATTTTTATTAATCTGTTTTTTTATTATATTCTTTGGTTCTGTAGGACTTTTATTTGGAAACTTAAATACACTTGCTCTGGCCCAGTTAGGTCATATAGCTGGAATTGCTTCCTCTGTCGTTGGATCCTTGCAAAGCTTGATTTCTGTGACGATAGGGATTTTTATCGCTAAAAGTTTTTCGACAAGTCTTATCCCAGTCATTATGGGGTTTAGTGTTTTAAGTCTCTCTTCATGTTTTCTCTTTATGTTTGGTGTAAAGAAAAAATTAATTTCTTATTCTTAAGTATAAGATTCAGGTAAAAAATACTCTAGTGGAGAGTTTTTCTATTCATGTCATAATAGGAGTATGAGGAAGATAATTTTAACTATTCTCATTTGTTTTTTTCATACAAGTCTTTACGCAGAGACGGTCTGGGAATATGTCGATAAAAAACTTGAAAAGAAAGAATTTGAACGATGGAGTTTATCGAGTTGGTTATATGATAAGCAAAAATTTGTTTTACAAGATCAATGGTTAGCAATGAATACTGATCGGGATGGCCTTTTTTGGGAGTTTTATGCAGACTATGCTAAATCGCAATTTGACATTGATACAGCTAATAATCTCAATGAGGAAAGTGAAGGGTATACTTCTGAGGCAGCAGTATATTTATCTTTATTAGGACTAAGTTACCGTTATGAAAAGTATAATGAATTATATGACTCTAAAGAATTAGCTCTCAATCTCAGACTGGTTGGAACCTCTCATCAATCAACACATTTAATACTGAGCTACGGAAAAAGAAATCTTTTTGATATTGATGATTCTGAAGACTTTATCCAAAGTTTTTATGGCGTAGATATAAGTCTTTATCTTGTTTCTTTTTTTGGGTTTGATGCGAGATATAGGGCCTATCAAAAAAATAAATCTGACAGTAGTTCCTATGAGATGGAGTCTCAACGAACTCAATGGGGAGCTTTTATTGATTTGGCTTTTTTAAGAGTTTTTGCCTATCAGTTTGAAGAAAACTTTGAGTATGATTATTTAGCCACAGGAAATTTTGAAAAAAGGCAGTCTAAAGGAACAGCTGCTGGAATAAGAGTTTATTTTTAATTATTCATTAGCGTCATCACGACATTTATTTTTTTGAACTAATTGAGCCGGGCCAATAGCTGCAATCGTAAGAATTTCAGGCATGCTCATTAAGATTTCTTTTGTATCGTTATCTTCAAGTTTTTTTCCTACACCAGTAGGAATAAGCTTGTCAAAAGGCTGAGTATCACCATTGATATTAGCCGTTTTTGATTCCAGCATATGTGCTTGCATAGAGTAGGGAAATATTGCATAAATAGGTATGAAACTCCTCTGAGAATTTCCTAGCATTGTAGACTCGCTTCCACTGTAGGGATGATTGGTGGTTAAATAGCTTTCTGGGCGTATATTGTCTAAAATAAGATAAGATTCTTTTTGATCAGGTTGATAAATGGCCAACACCATATGTCCTATAGTTCCATATCGCTTTTTTGTAGCCTCAGTTGCTTGGCCATAAACCAAAGCCATTCTTTCTTCGGGAATTCCAATTTCTTTTAATACCGTAAATTTTGCCAATGCGTAATCTTCACAATCTCCTGTTGTTCTTTTGGTGACTTCCTCTAAAGAGGCAAAATAATCTTCTTTTTGATAGTTTAGAGAGTCTGACTTAAAAGTAATTTGTTGATTGAATAAACGATTTACAAAGCGAGCTGTGTAATAAATATCACGAAGATCATGAGGATTAATTTTGCCTTTCATCGTCTCAATGAGTATTAAAACTTTTTGTTCAAGCGTGTTGGCTTGTCGTGCTCTTCGTTCATATTCTCCTATGAGTTGATCCATTTTAGCCTTACCAGTTAGAGACTCAGCTGTCATCGCGGAATGAGAATATAGACCTAAAATAAGTAGAAGAAAAAATATTTTTTTGATCAAAAAGTTTTTCATAAACAATCATCTTTGGAAATGAGCGGTGTTGGTCCTTCTTTGGCCAGAAACATAAGATCTGAAACAACTTTATCTAAGTTTGAATGTATATTATCAAAAGTGAATTCTTTTCTGTCTTGGGTTTCTATGCCTTGACTTGAGTTTGAGTTACCAACTTTAGTTTTGACTTTTATAGGGCGAAGTAAAACCGCTGTCTCAGGGTCTAATTCAAAGGCCCTATCTTTTGAGAAAAAGGCATAAGTCGCATCAAAATTGTCAAATTTAGCGAGTTGATCATTAAACGACATAGAACTTGCTATTCCACTAGATTGTAGGACATCTAGAAAACGAGGAGATTCTTTAAAGTTTTCATCATAAATCAAGAGAACCATATGAGCAGGATAATTATTTTTTCTTTTATCAATTAAATAACCAAAAGCCATTCTACTAGGATCCATACCTAATTGTTGATACATATGATAGTATAAGGTGACAAAATCTTCACAATCACCAAATCCGTTGTTTAGAGACTCATTGACGCTGGCCCAGTAGTCTTCTTGATGATAACTGATATTTTTAGGTGAGTTGTCATTTTGAAAAGTTACATGTTCATTTAAAAACTGATGGATTACGTTATTAACTCGGGGAGTATGAAGGTTATTATCTAGATTAATTTGAGCCTGTTTGTAAAAGGTAATAAGTGCATCTTTTTTTTGAATCGTACTCAAGTTATTAAAATTGGGTATGGAAGCTTTTATTTCTTCATAGGTATAATCATTTATTTTCTTTTTTGCCAGAGCAACATTTGCAAAGAGAATAAAAAATATTACACAAATATATTTAACTTTCATAAGATGATTCTATATTTTTTTGAGATGAATAAATACTAAACTTCCTTAAGTTTATATAATTAAAAGAATCTTAAAATTTATGATGAAAAACAATGCCAATTAAGCTTGGCAAAAAAGTGAAGTTATGTCAGTAAGTGTCTAAAAATAAAGGTTTTTATGTTGGAGTCTCGTTTTAGTCAAATTCGCCTTTTATTGGAAGAAGCTTTGCCAATGGTAAGTCAAGATGACCAGAAAGTTATCAAAAACTTTGATGATCGCTTACAAAGAAATTTTTATACAAAACTTCAAAAAATGTCTGCAGAAGAATTTTATCAATTTGATGGATTACGTAAGTCATATCTTTTAGAAGATAATGTTTGGATGAATCTCATTGATAAGATGTCTCGACTCATAAAGTTCCCTCGAAGAGACTTTTATCCTGAGGACCGCGTAGAGAGAAGGGCCTATGGTAAAAAGAAAAAACAGTATGAGTTGAATGCCTGTCATGAGCTTTTTCATGGATTGAAGCCCTTGAAGGTTTATGACTTTGGAGGTGGAGTAGGTAATCTTTCCCATTATTTAAATACTCATTTTGCCGTGTCTTCCTCAGTTATTGACGCGAATGAGAATTTAATTATAAAAGGCCGTAGTAAGTTAAAAACAAATAAAGGCATAAGCTTTATTCATACTGTTGTTGATGAGAAGTGTGATTTAAACTTAGATTCAAATTCCTTAGGAGTAGGACTCCATACTTGTGGAAACTTTGCTTTTGATATGCTTAAAGTATGTAGTCATAAAAAAATAAAGCATATTGTTAATTTTGGATGTTGTTATTCAAAAATTACCAATCATAAATATCATTTAAGTCAAAACTCACAAAAAAAACCTTTTTTAAATTATCGGGCATTGGCCAGTGCGACTTTAAGTTTTGGCACAGTTGAGCGCGATCAATATGATTTTCGTTTGAAAATATTAGATTATAAATATAGTTTTTATCATTGGCTTTATACTGAACATGGAATTTTAAAATTTTGCCCTATGAGTAATGCCAGGAGGTCTCTTTATAGCCTAGACTTTAAAGATTTTGTTTCAATAACACTCAAAAGGTTTTTTCCTCATTTGAAACCTCCTGCAGAGAAATCATTAATGAGCTTTTATAAGAGTCATCCAAATAGACAACTTATAAAATATTTTACAGCTTATTATGCTTGCTCACGTTATTTTGGTGAGTTGGTTGAAGCTTATCTTTTAGTCGATCGTGCACTTTATCTGCAACAAAAGGGTTATGAGAGTCATATCTTTGAAGTTTTTGATCCTCAAATCTCTCCTCGAAATAAAGCGATTGTTGCAACTTTAAATTTAGTTTAAATTGTGAATATAACTTTTTTTATCAATAAGGTATTGATTGTAGTCACGAGAAAAAGACTCTGGTACAGAGTTTTTAACAATATCCATTTTTAGGGTAACATCGGCCCATTTTTGAAGTTTATTCTTGTTTTCATCATTTAATTTCAGATCATTAAATAAGGGCTTTGTTTCAAAAATTCTATGAATGAGAGGTATAAAGGATGTGTCTACCAAACTAAACTCATCTCCTCTAAAAAAAGGGCCTTGGTATTTTTTAAGGATGGCCTGAAGATTTTGCTCTAGTTTCTCTTTAGAGCTTAAATAGTTCTCTTTATTTGTAGCACAGACACATTGAAATTGATTCATTATTGCTGTTGCCGCCAGTTCAATATAGGCCCTTTCTTGAGCCTTTTTAAAACTGTCTTTAGGATGAAGTGAAGGAGGGGTTGTTTCGTCAATATATTCATTAATAACAGCAGACTCAAAAAGAACATCATTATTAACTTTTAACACGGGGACTTTACCAAGAGGAGAAATTTCTAAAAACCATTTAGGCTTATTTGAGAGATCAATATACTCAACTTCGTAGGGAGCTTTTTTGTAATTTAAAGTAATAAGAGATCTTTGAACAAAAGGACATAAACCAAAGCTAATTATTTTATACATTAAACCTCCTAGATTATTTTCTTCTATTAAAACGTTTTCTCTCTCTTTAGACAAATGCGTAGCAATAATCAAATGTCAATCTAGGTAGAAACTGCCAAGAGGCTTTGTAGCAGTAATTTTTGAAAACTTCTTCCCGATAAATCTTTTATAAAGGAGATTTATCATGAAGACACTTGTATTACTCGTAATGATTACGTTTATGAGCACCCAAAATGCTCAAGCTCTCACGGATGAAAGTATTGTCCCTATTTTAAAGTATGATCCTCATTATCATCTAGACGAACACAACCATAAAATCAGTTCTGAATATTTAGTTGTTGTTCCTGAAGAAACACGTTTTTTTGAAGGAAGTCAGAAAATCAGGTTTGAAAGGGCCTTATCTATTTTGGAAGATGTGCTTAATAGTGAAGAATTTAAATATAGGGTATTGGCCTATATGAGGTCGTCAGATGGGAAAAGGGCCTATCAGAAAAACTATCTCTGGAATAATGAAGATCAAAGACTTTCCAATGAAGATGTTTATGCTTTAATTATGGAAGGTAATGAGTATATGCGTCCAAATACGTTCGGTGAGATGAATATAAATTCTTATGTTAAGGCTTGTCGGTGGTATGAAGAATGGAAGACTTGGTGTCGAGGAGTTATTGGTTCTACAAACCCACGCAGTAGTAAGTGGATTGCACAAAATTGGAAGTTTTATAAAACATATCTTACGAGCCAAATGGTCGCAAATATTGTGCATGAGTGGCTACATTTACTAGGCTTTCTTCACGGAGAAGTCAATATGCGTGAAGAAGTTCCTTATGTTGTAGGCTCAATTGCCGGTCAAGTTGCTGAAGAATACTTAGCCGCAAGAGGAATTGCCAATTAAAAAATTATGAGATGAGTTTTTTTATATCAGCTTCAATCGCTGAAGGTTTTGTTAAGGGGGCGTATCTTTTATAAGGCGTCCCTTTTTTGTCGATTAAAAATTTTGTAAAATTCCATTTTATTTTTTTACTTCCCATAACTCCGGGGAGGCTTTTTTTTAAATAAGAGAAAAGGCTTAATTCGTTTTCACCATTTACATCGACTTTGGAAAATAGGGGGAAACTAATATTAAAGTTGAGATCACAAAAATTTGCAATTTCTTTATCAGTTCCTTT
This sequence comes from Halobacteriovoraceae bacterium, assembly GCA_002706205.1. Lineage (GTDB taxonomy): Bacteria > Bdellovibrionota > Bacteriovoracia > Bacteriovoracales > Bacteriovoracaceae. The sequence continues at coordinate 12,575 of PAKC01000093.1, read as the reverse complement.
TTCTTGAGCCCCAAATTGATTGCAGGGAAAAGCGAGAATTTCTAAATCATCTGAGTACTTTTGATAAAGCGCTTGAAGTTCTTGATATTGAGGTGTGAAGCCACAAGCACTGGCAGTGTTTACAATAAGAAGAATTTTACCTTTATACTTATCTAGACAAACAGTCTCTCCTTTATTATTGACAGCTTCAAATTCGTAAACAGACATATCCTCTCCTTCTTTAAGTTAAAACATAACTCATTAGACTTCTGTTGAAAAGTCTAAGGCCGATTATAATTTGGACACTCTTATCGTAAATCGTTTAATTAGTTGACAATTATAACAGCAAAGTTTTGGCCACCCTTACCGATAAGGTAATGAGGTATAATGGTGTTATGAAAATAAACTCATTTTTATTTTTTATTCTTATTAACTTGCTGTTTGCAAGCTGTGAAATGAGCTCATTAAACGATAATGGAGCGGGATACCATCCTATTAATAATGGACGCTTTTCTTCAAGTCTTAAGTTTAAAGGAATTCAATCAATTGATGCTGTGACAGATACAACAGTAAATATTTATTGGGAGCATGTTGAAGGAGCTAAAGAATATATTATTTATGATGTCAGCTCTGGAGTTCCTACTTTTGTCGCTACCGTTTATGCTCCAGCTGAAGACTTTAGAGTGGATAGGCTAGACTCAGGTGTTGAATATAAATTTATGGTAAGAGTTAAAGATGAAGTTGGTTTGATTGATGCTAATGAATTGAGCTTATCGGCCACAACATTGGCAAAACCAGAGGCTCCCACTTTAATAAATAGAGCGATTCCAGATAAACTCAACGATGCGATTCGAGAACCAAGTTTTGTTGTTTTTGGGGCGAACCCTGGAGATACAGTGACTTTGTATACTGATGCTGCTTGTACAGCTCAAGTGGCTCAAGTAGAGACAAAGTATAGCTTTTTAAGCATTAAGGTTGAGAATCTTGCTCTCGATACAAATTATAAATTCTACGCTACTCGCACTAATATTCATGGGGATCAGTCAGACTGCTCTACGGTTTTTGGGGAGTATAATTTACTCACTTGCCCTGATGGTTATATCTACGTTCCAGAAAGTCCTGTGATTGCTGGAAATCCTTTTTGTATAATGAAATATGAAGCAAAAGCTTGGGCAGATATAGATAATGATAATTTAGTTGATGCTTCTGAAGTTGATAATGACGGATGTGGAGAAGCCTCTTGTGTGACAAAGAATTGGGCATCTGCTTTTAATTTAAGTCCTGGCAGTACTGCTTATGGGCAGCCTTGGAGAATGATTACAGCTGAGGCTGCTAAAACAGCTTGTCAATCTTTGGGAGAAAATTATGATCTCGTATCAAATGATGAATGGATGAGGTTGGCCGAAAATATAGAAAAACAAAGCATGAATTGGTCAAGTGGGAGCGTTGGAAGTGGTTGTCTTTTTCGCGGTAATAATGGGGTGAGTTCAATCTGTAGTTATGATGCTGGAGTTATTGATGCTGGGATTGGTCGTAACCCTTTAGCGATGTATGAGGTTTCTGATGGAATATCATCTGAATTTATTTGGGACGTTGCCGGAAATGTTGCAGAGTGGATTGATTGGATTGCTGATGATGGCATAACAGGATCTCCTTATAATTGTCATAATAGTTGGCAGGAGTTAAGTTCAAGTTTTTGTGAAGGAAGGTTTGAAACAACTGACTTTTTACCTTTCAATCCGGCTAATATCCCATGGAGTAGTTATAATAATTCTAAAGGTCTTGGGCTTCTCGAAGGAGCTTCTGGAGGAATTCTCACTCGTGGAGGAGCTTTCTTGTATGAAGAGCGAGCAGGAGTTTTTAGTATTTCGTTTAATCAGTCTCAAAATACGGCCCGCAGTGATATTGGATTTAGATGTGTTTATAGAATACCTTATCGATAATTTATAAATAAGCTGCAAGATTTAAAGCATAGCTAAATTGTTTCCCAGCATCTGGATTGTTTTGAAGATTTGTTTCCCCGCCATTATTACTCATGATAGGAAAACCAATTCTTCCTAGGATAGCATAGGGACCAAATTGCTTTCTAAGGGAAATATCAAAATCAACTTCTTCTTCATCATTAATTTGTCTTACTTTAAAAATATGGTTATAGGTAAAGGTCGTTCCAAAGTCGAAACCCTTGTCAATAGCATATGTAGGAGAAAGTCTTGCTCTTAACTCATAATCTCTTGAATAATTTCCAACATATTCATTGTTAAAATAATTTTTGTAACGAAGGTAGGTTGTATATTTGTTTAAATAAAAGTTTCCAAACAATGGGCGGCCAAAATAAGCTCTTAATTGATAATTTCCATCCGAGCCATATCTTCTTTTGAAAAAATCATCTTGATCAGAGTAAAATCTTATTTGTAGTCTAACATCAGCAATTTTATTTGTTTTGAATTTAGTCGGTTTGTATAAAAGTTTAATAAAGCTTGTTTCAAAGTGGTCTCGATTATCAGACTCTTTGTTTTTTTTAGTTCCTCCCATTTCTCTACTTTTATAAGAGGCACCAATACGGGCAGTAAATTTTGAGGAAAACTTGTAACCAGGCTCTATTAAGAAGTAACTTTCATTACCTTGAATATCATTACGATCATCTCTTTTGGAGTACATCTCAGTTTCTAACTTGAGAACAAAGTGATTGGCAGGTTTTTTTATGCGAATTGTTTGTAGTTTGGCTTTTATAATGCCTTGAGAAGATGTTTGAGCATAGAGAAGAGTTGTTAGGAATAAACCTAAAATAAGTCCTAGTTTTTTCATGTCTACGTCTCCCTTCAAATTCTCTCAAGGCTGGATATACAAAATGCGTTATATTAAGACAAGTAAAGTTTTTTCACTTTTAAAAAAATTGACCTGCTCTTAACATTTTCATATTGTTTTTGAGCACTTGTCTCTACTTAAAGAAGTGGTTATATTAGGTAAATGCTTAGAAAATCGACTGAATATGATTATATTGTGATTGGCTCAGGTTTTGGAGGATCAACTTCTGCACTTCGACTTACGGAAAAGGGATATCGTGTAGCAGTATTAGAGAAAGGGCGAGAGTTTAAAGATTTAGAGTTTCCTAAAACAAACTGGAACATTAAGCGCTATCTATGGGCCCCTTTAATAAAATGTTTTGGTTTTCAAAAAATAACTTGGTTTAAGGATGTTTTAGTTTTATCTGGGACCGGAGTCGGTGGGGGAAGTCTTGTTTATGCTAACACTCTTATGACTCCTCCTGATGCTTTTTACAAAAACCCTGTTTGGAAGGACTATAAAGACTGGAAAGCGACTTTGGAGCCTTTCTATACCAAAGCAAAGTTTATGCTTGGAGTTGCACCAAACCCATGGAACGACACTGCAGATAAAGTTTTAGCCGATGTTGCTGCAGATATGGGGAAAAGAGATACTGTTGAAAATGTCAACGTGGGAGTTTACTTTGGTGATACTCAAAAAGCGAGAGACCCTTATTTTAATGGACATGGACCTTTAAGATTGGGTTGCGTTGGTTGTGCGGGATGTATGGTGGGATGCCGCTATAATGCCAAAAATACATTAGTAAAGAATTATTTATATTTTGCGAGAAAATTTGGAGCCAAGGTTTTTGCAAAAAGATATGTAGATAAAATTGAATATAAGGATGATATTTATTTTATTCACACTAAAGAAACTGGAAGCTGGTTTTTTTCAAAGAAGAGGATATTTACAACTAAAGGGGTTGTCTTTTCGGGCGGTGTTTTAGGCACAATGGATCTACTTCTTAAGCAAAAATATAAGTATAAAACCTTAAATTATATTTCTGATCGCTTAGGTCATAATGTTCGAACAAACTCTGAAATGCTTTGTGGTGTTACGACTCAAAAGCAAAAGTTAAATGAAGGCATTGCTATTAGTTCGATTATGAATCCAGATGAAGATACTCATGTTGAGATTGTAAAGTATTCTAATGGGTCAAGTTTTATGAAATTAATAACTTTTCCCTATGTTGATTATATTAAATCTCCTTGGAGGTTTTTTCATTCCGTATTCAAGGTTTTATCTCATCCCTTCAAATATTGTCGTTTGTATCTTTTTACGCCTTGGGCGGAAAACTCAGTTATTTTTTTAGTGATGCAGCACCTAGATAGCTCTATGAAAATGTCTTTAAAAAGATTTCCTTTTACTCACTTAAGCTTATCCAATTCTGTAAAAGGAGGAGTTCCAGTCTTTATTAAGGGCGGAGCTGAGGTTATGAAGCTATATGCGAGTAAAGTTAAAGGAATTGCTCAATCTTGCTTTACAGAGATTTTAATGAATAAGCCTGCAACGGCTCATATCTTGGGAGGTGTTCCCATGGGAAAAACTGATAAGGATGGTGTCGTAGACGAAAAGTTTAAAGTCCATAATTATAGTAATATGTATGTTTTAGATGGTTCTATCGTTCCATGTAATATTGGAGTGAATCCAAGTTTAACTATAACGGCTTTAACTGAGTATGCTATGGAGCAGATTCCCCCCAAGAAAGAAGCTGAGACTTATTATTCGGTCGAAGAACTCATAAAAAAAGCCCCATAAAATAATAAAGGGGCTTTTGTATTTAAAAAATGAAAAGTATTTTTAAAGTTTTGAAACTTGCGTTGCTAGACGAGAAGTTTTTCTTGATGCAGCAGCTTTGTCCATTGCGCTTGTTTTAGCTAATTTTGCTAAAAGTTTTTGAACTACTGGAAATTGTTTTTGCGCTTCTTCTTTAGCACCATTTGAAATAAGTCCACGCAACTTTTTGATTTCAGTTCTAACTCTTGATGTTTTCCACTTGTTAGACATTCTTCTCGTTTCATTTTGTCTGATTCTTTTTTTAGCTGACTTATGATTTGCCACGTTATTTCTCCTAAAATTATATAATTAATTCTACTTATTTAAATGCGTAGGAGGATTTTTAGAACATTCCGTCAATTTTGGCAAGGGTTTTATCACAAAATTTAGCTAAAACTTGATAATAATGCTTAGCGATTGACCAATTATCTTATAATTAGCATATTATGTGGTGAATTTTACAAAGGAAATTTATCATGGAAATTAAAAAAATAGGTGTTATTGGCGCAGGTCAAATGGGACGAGGAATTGCTCAAGTTGGAGCTTTTAGTGGTCATGAAGTTTTATTGTACGATGTGAGTAAAGAGTCTTTAGATCATGGATTTGGTTTTATAAAAAAACAGCTTAGCCGTGGACTTGAAAAAGGAAAATGGGATCAAGGTCAAGTCGATAAGACACTTTCTTTGTTAACGCCAGTTGTGGAGCTAGAGCAATTAAAGGATTGTGACTTAATTGTTGAGGCTGCTTCCGAAAATAAACAAATTAAGTTCGAAATTTTTAAAAATTTAGATAAGATTGCAAAAAAAGAGGCTATTTTAGCAACAAATACTTCATCAATCTCGATTACAGAGATTGCGGCATATACAGCTAGGGCGAGCCAGGTTTGTGGAATGCATTTTATGAACCCTGTTCCAGTCATGAAGCTTGTTGAAGGTATTAGAGGACTAGAAACAAGTGATGAAGTTTTTGCAGCGGTTGAAGCTTGTGCCCAGAAGATGGGAAAAGTTTTTGTTAAAGCTAAAGATATGCCAGGCTTTGCTGTGAATAGAATTTTGATGCCTATGATTAATGAAGCTGTTTATGCTTTACATGAAGGCATCGCCAGTATTGAAGATATAGATAGCGCCATGAAGCTTGGAACAAACCAGCCGATGGGGCCTTTAACTTTAGCAGATTTTATAGGCTTGGATACTTGTTTGGCCATTATGGAAGTTTTACATGAAGGTCTGGGGGATACAAAATATCGTCCATGTCCTTTACTAAGACAGTATGTACAAGCAGGTAGACTAGGGAAAAAAGCAGGAAAAGGTTTTTATCAATATGATTAAGAAGTCCTATCAATATTTACAGTTTGAGTTAGAGCAGGCGATTGGTATTCTCACTATTGATAGAGAAGATAAGTTAAATGCTTTAAATAGTGACTTAATAGAAGAACTCAGAAGTTTTTTGCAGGAAATAAGTGATAAGCCCTTATCCGGAATGATTCTAACAGGAGCAGGGGAAAAATCTTTTATTGCTGGAGCAGATATAGCGGCTATGACTGAAATGTCACCAAAGCAGGCTCAGGACTTTGCTTTTTGCGGACAACATGTGACGCTAATGATTGAAGAATTAAGGTTTCCTGTTGTTGCAGCAGTTAATGGTTTTAGCTTAGGTGGAGGTCTTGAGATGGCCTTGGCATGTGATTATATCTATGCGACCCAAAATGCTTTGTTCGGTCTACCTGAAGTTAGTTTGGGTTTGATTCCTGGATTTGGGGGAACTCAAAGGCTTAGTAAAATCATTGGAAGACATAGGGCCAAGCAACTTATCTACTCGGGTCGAAAAATAAAAATTGATGAAGCTAAACGTATTGGTTTAGTTTTAGAAGATTTTGAGAGTAAAGATCAAATGCTTAAACAAATTAAGAACGAGCTATCGAAGTTACAACATAATTCTCCACATGCAATTGGAGTGGCCAAAACAGTAATTAATAAGGGGGCGGACCTTAGTGTTGAAGAGGGGTTAGAAATTGAAAAAAGTCAATTTGCCCAATTGTTTGATTCCTATGATATGCAAGAGGGAACTAAAGCGTTTATTGAAAAAAGAAAGGCAGAATTTAAAGGTAAATAAGGAAGGTATAAAATGTTAATTGATGAGAGTTACACTGAAATTAGAGATATGATGAGTAAGTTTGCTGATAGCGAAGTTGCTCCTTTGGCCCATGATATTGATAAAAATGGAGTTATTCCGGATCAATTAAAAGCTAAATTTGCTGAGAATGGGTTTATGGGAATTTATGTACCGGAAGAGTATGGTGGGGCAGGAATGGACTATATGTCTTATTCTTTAATGATTGAAGAGATTTCTCGAGCTTGTGGCTCTTCTGGAGTTTTTCTTTCGGCCCATAACTCACTCGCTGTCTGGCCAATTTTACAATTTGGAACAGCTGAGCAAAAAAAGAAGTACTTGCCTAGAATGGCCACAGGTGAGCTTGTAGGGTGTTTTTGCTTGTCTGAACCAAATGCCGGCTCAGATCCTGGGACTTTGGCCACTTTTGCCGATGATAAAGGTGATCATTTTGAAATAAATGGAACTAAAAATTTTATTACTAATGGAAAAGAAGCTGGCATAGCCATTGTTTTTGCTAAGACGCAAAAGACAAATAATCACAAAGGTATTACTGCTTTTATCGTTGAGACTGATACTGCTGGTTTTAATGTTCAAAAGCTTGAAGATAAGCTTGGGATTAAAGGATCTTCCACGGCACAAATTCATTTTGATAAAGTTAAAGTTCCTAAAGAAAATATTTTGGGAGAGTTTGAAAAANGCTTTAGAGTCGCTCTATCTACTTTGGATGGGGGAAGAATTGGCATAGCAGCTAAAGCCCTTGGTATAGCTGAAGCCGCATTTCGTTATTCGCGAATGTATGCGACTCAAAGAGTGCAACATGGTGGACCAATTTCTAATTTACAAGCGATTCAGTTTAAAATTGCAGATATGAGCACTAAGATTCAAGCAGCGAGACTTTTAGTTTATCATGCTTCAGATTTAAAAGATAAAGGTCAAAACTATACAAAAGAAGCAGCTCAGGCAAAATTATTTGCATCAGAATCATGTATGGAAATTACGACTCAGGCCATTCAGGTTCTTGGTGGAAATGGTTATACTAAAGAGTATCCTGTAGAAAGATTTTTCAGAGATGCTAAAATTTGTGAAATTTATGAAGGAACTTCTGAAATACAGCGTATTGTTATTGCGGCTAATGAGTTTAAATCAATTAGTTAGGCTGTCTTCGGTTGGCAAATGGATTCAATAAATGGTATTAAAGAAGCTTAAAAAGATGATAGGAGTGTCCTCAATGGCAAAAGCTAAGAAAAAAGTGGCCAAAAAAGCAGCTAAGAAAAAAGTTACAAAGAAGAAAACGACAAAAAAACCAGCTAAAAAAGTGACAAAGAAGAAGACAGCGAAAAAAACGACAGCACGTAAGAAGGTCGCAAAGAAAAAAGTAGCGAAAAAAGCGGCTAAGAAGAAAATAACGAAGAAAAAGACTGCTAAAAAAACAGCTAAGAAAAAAGTGGCAAAAAAAGCAGCGAAGAAAAAAGTAGCGAAAAAAACAGCGAAGAAAAAAGTGACTAAAAAAGCAGCGAAGAAAAAAGTAGCGAAAAAAACAGCGAAGAAAAAAGTGACTAAAAAAGCAGCTAAGAAAAAGACAGCTAAAAAGGTGGCGAAGAAAAAAGTGGCAAAAAAAATAGCTAAGAAAAAAGTTGCTAAAAAAGTGGCAAAGAAAAAGACTGCTAAAAAACCAGAAAAAAAAGCTACAGCAAAAAAGGCAGCACCAAAGACTGCTAAAAAAGCTCCAACGAAAAAAGAAACAAATAAAGCGACACCAAAAAAAGAGCAAAAAACTGTAGACTCAGCTGCTGTTTCTAAAAAAGAAGCCAAGGTAGCATCTAAGAAAATGCCTCCAAGAGAGGAGTTAGCCGAAGTCGAGTCAAAGGTTCAGGATGAAATTGCTGATTTAAGCGAGAACTTTTCTTGGGAAGATATTTCTGAAGCTATTTCAAGTCTGGACTTTTTTGTTGATCATCGCTCAGATGATTGTGCTGAAAAAGGATGTGAAAACCTAAGAACAACTCAACAGTATTGTCGTATGCATTATATTGCGAACTGGCAAGATATTAAAAGAAAAAGAGAAATTCTTAAAGAAGGAAAACTTCAGGAATATATCGAAGAGTTGATTGGCAAATATCCACCTAAGTACATCGAGTCTATTTTAGCTGACTTACAAGATGATAAAGACTTTTTTAAGGCTTTAAATGAATTAAATATTGCAAGTGAACTCGACTATGATGAAGAAGTAGAGGGAATTGATTCTGACGATGATGATGGTGATGATATTGAAGTTGAGACGAGGTCTTTTGCTTCAACTAAATCACGCTATGAGGAAGATTAGGACTAGAAGTTATTATATCTCTTATAGCTCCTTGTTTCTAAGCAAGGAGTTTATTTAAAAAGGCCAGGTATTGATTTCATCTAAATGTTTTACTCTTAATTCTAGTTCATGCATTTTAACTGTAAGTTGATCAATTTCTAGTTCAAGTTCTTCCTTTGTTATCGAGTATCCAAGTCTTTTCATACAAAATAGATAGCGACTTATATTATATTTGTAGGATGATTTACTGAGTTGGAGTAAAGTTTCATATTGGGCCAGTTCAAGTCCTAGGACTTGGATGACTCTATCTGAAACTAGGATATCACCTAGAAAGCTTTGATTTTTTCTTTTCAACTCATTAAGTTCGGATGTGAGAGCTTCAATATATTCAGAATAAATATTTATTTCAGCAGTATTTATTGGAATATTCTTTTTATAGTCTTCACAGTCGGGATTAGCGTAAGCAGAAAGAAGATTTATAAAGAGAATAAAACTGAGTAAAAATCTGGCCATAAATGATACCTTCTTGTTTTTTTTTGTACTGTATCATTTTTATTGTTTTTTGTGACTTCTTTTTCTAGTTAATGAATATTTTTTAGACTAAGCCACCTTTTTTAAGGATCTCTTCTGCTTGTAGGCTAAGTGAAATGTTTTCACGAGTTATTTTGTAGTGAAATTCATTATCTTTATATTTATTTTCGGTCCAGTTTGAATTGTAATTATTCCAGTCTGCATTAGAAAAGATATCATCAAAAATAAGGCCGGTAAGATCCACTAGGTTTTTGAGGACATCTTTGAAGTTTTTGGAGTTTTCGACAACATCATGGGAAATAAATAACGAGATTGGTGATTTGAGTTGGTCATCATGATGAATATAGGAGATGACTACCACAAATTCTTTGTCATAAATTTCTCCATAGACATGAAAGAAACTATTATCTTTTTCAGATTGTTCAAAATAGCTTTCAGTTAAGACTCTAGTAAATTCTTCTGTCCATTCTGCTGGTAAAGTTTTACGTGGAGTCGTCTCTTCAATATGATAACGGCCAAATTGCATATATTCTCCTGATGGCGAGAAAATAGCAAAAAAGTGAGCCTTAAACAAGGTTTTTAGAGAGTTTCTATTGGAAATTTGGGTTTTGTCTGCGTAAAATAGGCCAAAAAATTAACGCTAAACAAAGGGATAAGATTATGAGTATTTATATTTTAGGTGGAGCACGTACACCACAAGGTAGTTTTTTAGGAAGTCTTTCTACAGTTTCAGCACCAAAGTTGGGGGCCCAAGCTATAAAGGGGGCATTGGAACAAGCTCAAGTTAAAAATAATCAAGTGGACGAAGTTGTTATGGGAAATGTTATTCAGGCAGGTGTCGGACAAGCTCCTGCTAGGCAAGCAGCTTTGTTTGCAGGCTTAGATCAATCAACACCATGTTTAACAGTTAATAAAGTTTGTGGCTCTGGACTACAGTCAGTTATTCTAGCCGCTAAATCTTTGTTGGCCAAAGAGGCTAAACTCGTTGTTGCTGGAGGAATGGAAAATATGTCACTGGCACCTCATTTGTTGCCAAACTCTAGAATTGGAGCAAAGTTTGGTGGAGTTGAAATGAAGGACTCTATGCAATGGGATGGTTTGTGGGATGTTTATTCTGATAGACCTATGGGAAATTGTGCTGAAGAATGTACGACTAAATATGAACTTACGAGGCAGGCCCAAGATGAGTTTGCCATTAATTCATTTAAAAAAGCTCAATCAGCTCAAAAGGAAGGAGTTTTTAAGTCAGAAATCTCACCCGTTGTTATTAAAGGTCGTAAAGGAGAAGTTGTTGTTGAAGAAGATGAGGGGCCAGGAAAAGTGAAGTTTGAAAAGGTCGCTAGTTTAAGACCAGCATTTGATAAAAATGGGACTATTACTGCTGCAAATGCTTCTACTATTAATGATGGAGCTTGTGCTCTCGTTTTAGGTGGAGAAGAATATAAAGACCAAGCTAAGTTTAAAATTTTAGGCTGGGCTTCACATGCACAAGATCCGACTTGGTTTACAACAGCTCCAGTAGAAGCGGTGAAAAAAAACTTAGCAAAACTTGACTTAAATATTAATGATATTGATTTGTGGGAAATTAATGAAGCTTTTGCCGCAGTTACCATGGTTGCGATTAAAGAGTTACAATTAGATGAAAAGAAAGTGAATATCTATGGTGGAGCTGTGAGTCTTGGACATCCCATTGGAGCAAGTGGGGCCAGAATTTTACTGACACTGACAAATGCCATGGAGAGAACAAAGGCAAAAAGAGGCTGTGCTGCTATTTGTATTGGTGGTGGTGAAGCTTTAAGTATGGTTATAGAAAGGATTTAAATTTGACATCTCAAACCAAAGAAAAAGCAGGTTCTAAATCTGGCTTGAGGAGACTCAAGCCAGGAGAGATTCTGTTTAATGATGGTGAGAAGGCAAATTCATTATACATTATCCAAAATGGACAATTGCGCTTGTTTAAGCCCAAAGGAAAAGGCTTTGTTGAGATAGCAGTTCTTCGAGCTGGGGAAGTTATTGGCGAAATGGCTTATTTTGATGATGATGGTGGAGGAAAGAGGTCATGCTCTGCTGCCGCGATGGTTTCATCTGAAGTTATTGAGATTTCTTTTACCGCCTTTGCTAAAACGATGTCGGGCTTAAACCCGTGGTTTAAGACTATCATTAATACTTTGGCAAATCGTTTAAGAGGGGCCAATGCTAGAATTAAAGAGTTAGAGTCTAATTCTGCCTCAGTGAATTATGGAACAGGGAAACACACAGGATATGAGTTTTTTAAAAGCTCTGATATCATAAAAATTCTTGGCATGCTTTTTTTAGTTTATAAAGGGCATGGAGAAGAACATGAAGCGGGTCTGGCCATTCATAAAAAAACATTAGATCTTTATTCTCATGATATTTTTGGCATCCTAGAGTCGAAGTTAGATGAGATGATGATTATTTTAGAAGAGTTAAATCTTTTGCAGATTGATAAAGATCAAGATAATTTACCTAAAATTTTTGTTTTAAAAAATATTGATAGAATTAGGGCGCTGTTTATTTTTTATAACACAGAAAAGCATTTAACTGAGGATAAAAAATTAAAGGTTGGGAAAAAATGCCAGATTTTTCTGGAAAATATTTGGAAAAAAATTCAAAATCAACCTAATACTGATAGTGCCTTAACCTTAGTTCCGATTAATGATCTCCTTGATTATTGGAAAGAAAAGAAAATGTTTATTTCTATTGATCATTTAGATGATGCCAGGATGCATGGGATTGTAGGGGAGGCGATTGTGGGGGCAGATGCTTCATCCTTATCAATTGAAGTTAATTATTTAAAACTTAAAAAACTTCTTCCTAATATTCAGTTTATTAATCGTATTTTAGAGTCAAACCAACAAAAATCGACGATGGCTTAAATTTTTAACCGCCCGACTAAATTGATGATAGAGAAAACTCAAACTTAGTAAGAAACCTCTGGAGTGCTTTTAAAAAGGGATTTCCTTGAGGCGCTAGGCAGCAGTTATTTTAGAAGTATATAATTTCAAATTTGAAATAAGTTTTTCTGTTCAGA
>PAKC01000092.1 GCA_002706205.1 Halobacteriovoraceae bacterium | reverse complement strand
TCAAAGGGTATAATCTCAGACCATTTTTCTAGGTCACCCCTGTTTGTTAATAAAGTGCTGTTAGTTCATCTTGTATATAACCGATTTGTGTTTTAAGTTCAAAGATTTCTTTTTCCCAGTATTGATGTGAGCCAAAAGTTGGAAAGGCCCTTTGAAAAGCTTGGTCTTGAAAGCGGTGACCTATCCAAGCTGAAAAATGAATCATTCGCAAAGCCCTTAAACTCTCAATTACTTTTAATTCTCTATAATCAAAGTCTGACATAGAGGTATAAGCGGCAAGTAGCTTTTCTCTTTGGGCCAGAGAATATTCATCACGGCCAGGTGTGATCATCCAAATATCTTGCACTCTTGGACCAACACTCATATCATCAAAATCAATAAGAAATGGTCGTCCATCGTGTAAAAGAATATTCCCATGGTGACAATCACCATGAATCCTTTGAAATTGAATTTGTTCAAATAAAGGATGTGAAAGTTTAAAAATTGTTTGCGCGGTTAACTTATAAGCTTCTTGATATTCTGGTAACATATGAGGTGATTTTAAGATAAGTTCTAGGTTTTTTTCACCAAAAGTATTGATATCAAGTTTTAAACGATACTTTGCTGTATGGGCCTTTCCCACATTGTGTAGCCGAGCAAGAAGACGACCCATTTGGGCCAAGAGTTCATCATTCCATTCGTCACAGGCCCGGCCTCCTTGCTTGGGAAATATACAAAAGTAAAGTCCATCTTGGGTGATAAAAACTGATTCTTGATTAGATTTTTCTGGTGCAATGGCATGGATATCATGTTCGATTAAATCAAAAAGAAACTGATGTTCTTCTTGAATTTGTTCTTTGGACCATCTTCCTGGTCTGTAAAATTTAAGAATTTTGAATTTTTCAGATACGTGCTTAGCATCCTCATTTTCTATTTCAACTTCAAAAACTCTATTTTCCATAGAGGCCAGTTGCATAACCCTTCCAGTCGCTTTGTACCCTAGACTTTCTATAGCATTTAGGACCTGATCAGGTGTGACTGAGTTAAAATACTCAGTTTTTTCATTTCCCCAAACATTAGCACTCATAAGTTTAGGCCCCGCAACATTTTTTATATTTCTTTCCAGAATGGCAAGGACAAGGTTCATTTCGTCCAACTTTTGGAGTGGCCCTTTTTATTGGCCCTGTACCCACAATTTGCCCATCTTCATAATACCATTGATCATCTATTTTTTTAAATGTTGAGATCTCGTGATGAAGATAGTCTTTACCTTCTTTGTCTGCGTAGAGAGCTTTAAACTCAACAATTCCACTTTGGTGATCAGCTTGGCCTTTTTGTGAATTGACAATTTCTAAGCCCTTCCACTGACTATCTACTGCCCAGTTTCTGGCCTCTTCGATATCAAAGTCTTCTGTTCCTGGAAGATGTGTTTGAGCAATAAAAGGGATTTCGTTTTTTACAAATGCACTATATCGAGCACGCATAAGTTTTTCTGCTGTGGGAGGAAGACTTTCATTTTTATGATAGGGCATACAACATGACTGATATTCATTTTCACTTCCACAAGGACAAAGATTAGACATAAATAGGTCTCCTGGCCAAATAGTTAAAATTTTATTCATTTTAGCCCTTTATATTCATTTTTTGCACTAAAAAATAGGCAATATAAACCCTTCATATTTCGCAATTTCAATAACTTAATCTATATGTCTATTGGTCGATAAGTTATTTATATTAGAATAAGTTATAGAGGATAAACTGAGGATGTTTTATGAGAAATTTATCAATAGTGATCTTTTTGCTTTTGTGGGCCCAAACTGCAATGGGTAATCAGATACAGTCATTATTGCAACAAGTGAAAAACGATAAAAGTTATTATCAAACAAGCTTAACCCAAGCAGAGATTAAAGACTATCGGCAAGCGTATGAAAATTTGTTTGAAGTTGCCTGGAAGCAGCGTAATTTAAAAACGTCAACGGAGTTTAAAGGGTATTTACCAAAAGATCTTTATACGGCCTTTTATCAACAAGCTCAATCATTATATATTTCAGGCTACGCTACAAATCAAAATTTACTATTTTGGGTCTCAGAATATAAGCGACTATTTAATCTCTCAACTCCTCAAGGTTTGAGTGAGCAACAGATTTATAATTTTTGGAAAAATAAATATAAAAAAGTGTTTGATGGCTATTTGAAAAAAATAACTGCAAACTCTATTGGCTGTGCTAGTGAAGGTGAGGTTGTTGGGAATAAAAAATGTTGCATGAATCATGTAAAAGTTCAAGTGGCAAAAGAAGCTCTTCAGGGAAAGTCTTGTTTGAAATCCACTGAGACTTGTCAGAAAAATAATGATTGTTGCTCTGGAATTTGTTACAAAAAAACTTCCGAATCAGCAGGAAGCTGTAGAGCTCAGTTTGTCTGTTCTCGTATTAGAAATATTGGTGAAAAATGTGATAAAGAAAACTTTATTTGCGCTCAAGGAAGTTGTACAAATTTAGATATCAGCGATGTGATTGTTACAAATTCTTGTAAAAATACTGGTGATTTGTGTCAAACATCTTCGGACTGTTGTTCTCAATCATGTGTTAATAATCGATGCATTGAAGTTTCGAAATGTCTAGACTGTGTTAGAGATGGAAATAAATTAGTTAAAGGCAAGAGCTGTTGTCCTGGATTTTTAAACGTTAAGGGACGATGTGTTGCACCTGTACCTAAATATAGTTTTCATGATTCATTTAAGCAAGGAATACTCAAGTCCGTTCACTTTGTCTTAAATATTTTTGTGAGTTCTGTAAAGGCCGCAGAAAAGAAATATGAAATATCTGAAGCACAAAAACAACTTATAAAAGAAAAACGTTCAGATTGTCAGACTAACAATGCTGCAAATTCAAAAGATTTAACCGCCTGTTTAGAAGCTGTTGATAGATTAGAAAAAAACTATACGGAGGATAAATTTACTGGGTTAACCCAAAAACAAATGGATGATGTGGCCAAACAACGTGAGAAGTGTGGTGATAAATTTAGTAATGGAAGCCCTTCACACAATAATTGTATGCGAGCAGTTGATAAAACTGAAAAAAAATACCTCGCTGAAAATGTAAAAAAAGGAGAAGCTTGCGCTAAAAACAATACTCAAGGATCAGAGCAATATCGTATTTGTATGGCAAAAACTGGAGCAATGGGTGTTTCTTTAAAGAAACAAGACTATATAAATAAATATCAAATACCTGGAGTTACAGCTAAAACGTATTCTGATATTAAAAAATGTGAATTCAACTCTTTAAATGATGCTTGGAGAGATGCTTCAAATAAAGAAAAAAATGCAGAACTATTTTTAAGAGCCTTTGAGTATGTTTATAGTCATAAAGGAACTCAAGATTATTGGGAAGACGGAAGTAAAGGTAATATATTTTCTCGTGCAAATAAAGTTGCTAAAACCTTTCGTAAAAACCGTTCAAAAATGTTGAAAAAAATGCAGGAAATCGATAAGAATATGGCCTGTAAATGTGTCGCTATTTTTGGGCCTTCCAACTTTAGTTCGGTGAAACAAAACTTTTTTAACAATAATTGTGACGTTCAGAAAAAAGAATTACAAGTTTCTTTAGGGAAAGATTTAAATAAAGGACAAAAAGAAAGTAAAATTGACGGAACCTCTATTTCTACATTGGATAAAAAGGTTTCAGAGGTAGATAAAGATAATGCCAGAATTGAGGAAATAGATAAAGGTGCTATCGCTATTTCTCATGAAAAACTTTTAGTTGAGTGGTTACAGCTTAGAGCTGAAGCTCAGGTGAAAAGATTTGTCGATAACTCGGACCTTGAAAAAGAATTATCAGAATTAAGTGATTTTATTTCCAATATTGACTTCCATGAAGTTTTTAAAGATCGTATCTCTGGGAAAAGGTTGATGAAATCTAATCCTGAAGGACATTCAGTCATGCTTTATAAGTGGGGTTATACTTATAGACCTGGTTGGTTTAAAATTTTTAATATACTGACTTTAGGTTTAGGAAATGGAATCTTGGCCAATTCATTTTTTGACTTTGATAAAGGTTCAGCTGGTTATTCTAAGGCAGCAACTAAACACTCAATGCAAGCAGCTTGGCGATATTATCAAGGAGATGATATTGATTCTACTCCGGAGATTGTTGACGTAAAAACGGTTAAGGGTAAGTGTGTGAAAAGGGTTCTAGGTGTTTGTGTGAAAAAAATGGATGGGTTTCATCGTTATTTCTTAGGTCCTCGTTTTGATAACAAAGCTTTACAGTCGAGCCTGAGGTGTCAAACAAAAGGGCGCGCATCGACATGTTTTAAGGCCGGGTATCGTGAAGATGCTGATGGTTATATAAATTATGTCATGGATCCAACTTTACCTTTATTTGTTTCTGAGAATATTATTTCATTAAATAAGATGCCAAAATATACGCAAACATTTCCTGAGATGTTACGAGATGCTACTGATTCGGGTATCCGTTATTTAAAAGGAAGGGCACCAGGTGGACATATTAAAAGCGGCTATCTAAATGGTGGTGACAGTTTTGGTAATCAGGACCATTTGGGTGATGCGATTAAAGCAGGTCATTTTTTACCGATGAAGGGAAAAATTCAAATTGAAAATATGAAAAAACCCAAAGTTGCCGTTATTAATGGGGCCAGAAAATATGCCTTATGTAAAACTCTAAATGACTGTGGGGCCAATTTGTCTGATAAAGAAGCGATTGGTTTTGGTTACTTATTTGAGTCTTCTTCGGAAGCTTCTGATTTTGCTAAATATGCTTATGAAATTCATTATAAATGGTCTCACTTAACAAAAAATAATTATATGGGTTATCCTTTAGTTGGTATGGATCAGTATTTTAATCTGGTCGCTTATAATATGAAGCAATTAGGCTCTTTGGCTTCTTCTCGTGCAATTAAATATGCTGATGCTGCAAGCTTATATAACGCTGACTGGGAAAAAAGGGTTAAGGAATATAATTCTTTAGGAGAGGCTGCTGCTGGTACTCAGTCTAGAAATATAAAGTACAGAAAAGCATTTTATGATATTTTTAAGAAACTTAATTTCGAAGGAGAGACAAATCTGGAAGTTTTTAATTCTCAGATGGATAAACTATCAAAGTCAGAAGTTTTTAATCCTGCTGAAATTGAAGCTTTAAATGCAGCAAAGTCTAGTGCTTTGAGAAGGAATGCCGATATCAGTTCACAAAAAAATCTTGAAAAAGCGAGTGCTAATTTAGCCTCTAAAACAAGTCAAAATGCCCTCGCCGAAAATAAATCTTTTCTAAGTAAAGCTAACTCACCAACTGAGTCTGTAAAACTATCTAAGTTTGGTGATTCAAAATCTCGAGGGAGTGGAAATGCAAAAAGTTTAAATAATTTAGCTGATGCTGTTAATCAGATGAATGATACGTTAAGTTCTTCGCAGTCAGATGAGTCGGGACAGAATCAAGCGACTTCCTCTGGTGTGAATATTGTCATGCCCTCAAGACTTAGTCATCAACAAAGTGGACATTCATCAAATTCAACAGCTTCTGAATATGGGAGTTCAAATAATCAACAAAGATATCAAGATCAGAATATGAGCACTCAAGAGGTTGAGTCCTTATTAAATAGACTCAGAAAAGGTAAAAAAGAGTTAGATCGACAAAAAGCTGATACTTTGTTTACAATCGTTTCTAAGGCCTATAAAAGAAACTATGATCGTGTTCTTAAACGGGCACAGGCTTCTGTAACTTCCGAAGAAGAAAGTATAAATTATGAAGATGTTGAAGAATCTGATAAGGAAAAGCTTAAAGCACTACTTGAAAACTAAGTCGTGCTTTAAGTTTCAATATTATAATTTTTGATATTGGCAATTTTTTTGATAAATATGAGTCAGGAGTTTATCTGCATTTATTTCTAAACTGTGTACAGCATTTAGTTTCGTAAGTAAACAAGGTCTAAAAATAGAAATTTCTTCTGATTGATATTTGATAAGCTTATTACCTTCTATTGTATTTTTATAGCAAATTTTGTGTCCAAGTTGACCATAAGTCTTTGATGTCACTCCTTCATTTATTGAACTAAAGCCCAATAAAAGATTAGATGTTTCAAGATTGTCGACTGTTAACTCGTCATCAAAGTAACTAGAGAGTCTTAGGTTTTGAGCACAGTCTTGATCTCCAGAGATCAATTCGTATTTTCCCGTAAAGTCTTGCGTCGTTGTACTAGCAAAAGTATTAAGGGAGATGAAAATAAAAAAATAGCTTATCGCCGTTTTCATATAAACTCCTTTTTTAAGATGAGATAATGAAATTATAGCAGAAGATGAGTTGGCTTCTTGTTTTAATAGTGAGGACTGTAATTATTACATAGTTTTTAAATTGATGGGAAAACTTTTATTTATCTTTTTTGTTCCTACTTGTTTTAAGAAAACTTCCCCACCTTTGTGTTTTCTTAAAGGAGACGCTGCCATGGGATCAATTTCTATTTTATAGGTCATATCAAAACTTATATCTTTGTTACTTTTTAAAATAGCATCCTTCATTTTTATTTGAAGCTGTGCCGACTCAGTAAAGATAATTTCTAATTTTAAATTTGTGATAATTCTTTTGATATGTTTATGCTTTTGAATTTTAAGATTAATCGGGAAAAAATCATTAACTTTAACTGTATATTGACCTTCTAAATCACAGTCTTTTTTAAACTTTAGGGTTTCAGTAAAACTTTCTTGGGTAAGTAAGGCCGTAAGCCACTTTTGTTTTTGAAATGAGCAGCCTTGAGTTTTAATTTTTTGATTATTTTCAATATTTGGTAATATGGCCTTGATAGAGTCTAAGATGGAACTGTCCAATTTCGTTGAAGCTTGAAGATTGAATGGCAGTAAAAGTATAGAGAGAAGTAATAATAATGAGTTTTTTTTCATAAGAAAATGATAGATAAAAAAAAAGATCCTGCATAGGATCTTTTTTTTATTTTGGTTTCGTTAAGGTTTTATACGGTTTCAATATTTGTTTGTTGTTTTGCAACATCTGGCTTATCTTTGATCTTGATGTCGATAAACTTGAATAAGCCATTACCAATTGCTTTGATACCATAGCCAAATGGTTTTAACTTCTTTCTTAAATTGTAAATATGAACATCAAGTGTATTTGGGTGAATTGCTATGTTTTTCCAGATAACTTTTACAATCTCATTTCTATGAAGTGTTTTCTCTTCTTTCATATTGAAACTTTCAATAATCTTAATTTCTTTATTTGTAAATTGAGTGAGATCGAGATTTAAAGCTTCTAGTGATTTTGAGGTCTCTTGTATTCTTTCTTCGATATTAATTAAATGTCTTTCAACTTTAGCTCTAATTTCATTTTGATTAAAGGGCTTCAAGAGGTAATCAATCGCACCAGCTTGATATGCACTTCTGATCGTCTCAAGATCATCTGAGGATGAAATTACCAAGTAAGGAGTATTAAGAGTCATATCAGATTCGTTGAGTAGTTTAAAAAAGTGCCCGTCTTCTAGCATGATATCAGCTATAATAAGATCAGGGTGACTTTTCTCCGAAGCATAGGCTCTGCTGAATTCATCAAATGATGTGAAGAAATGAAGGTGGAATTCATCACCATTAAAAATGTGATTGTAGATTGGCTGCAAGTCTTCCATGTCTTCAATAATCCATAATTTTTTAGATATAAACATCCCTTTTCTCCTTGCTAATAGGGCGGGATAGTGTGCCCTAAACTTATAAGATCATCTGCTAAACTTAAAAGTGGTAAACCAATGATCGCAGTTTGATCTTCAGTCTCAATTTTCTTAAATAAACTTATACCATTTAGTTCTAGTTTATATGAGCCAGCACAGTCAATGGGATTATCAGCACTTAAGTATTTTTTAATCTGTAAGTCGTTTAATTCTCTCATGTGGAGAGTTGTTATGTTTGTTTTTACAATCTCAACGTTATTATCAATTATAGCATAGCTCGTAATGAGCTCGTGTGTATGTCCTTGAAGGTAGGTGAGTTGCTTAAAAGAGTCTTCTAAATTACCCGTCTTTCCAAGTATTTGACCTTTAAAGTGGCAAACTTGGTCAGAACCAATAACAAGTGCCTCTTTATGATTTTTGGCAATATTTTTTGCCTTTTCTAGGGCGAGTTGACGTGTCAATTCTTGAGGATCTTGAATCTTTTCTTTAAGTATTGATTCATCCAGATTAGAGTTAAGGCAAGTGAAGTTTATTCCTAATCGCTCAAGTAAAGCTTTGCGGTAGGGAGAATTGCTTGCAAGTATTATTCTTTTCATAATATTTACTTACTACAAGGAGTCTGTATATGCAATTATTTTCATGTGAAACATTTGTTCCAAAGATTGATTCTTCTAATTATATTGCAGAAGGGGTAAAAATTATTGGAAATGTGGTGCTTGAAAGCCAGGTTAATATTTGGCACAACTGTGTCTTGCGCGCTGACATAAACTCTATTTACGTGGGAGAAAATACGAATATACAAGATCTAAGCCTTGTGCATGTAACTCAAGATTTAGGTGTAAAAATTGGAAAAAATACAACGATAGGACATAGTGCAGTTATTCATGCTTGTACAATAGGGGATGGATGCTTAATTGGAATGGGTGCAAAAATATTAGACGGAGCGGTTATAGGAGATAATTGTTTGGTTGCCGCAGGGTCAGTTGTGCCTCCTGGAAAAGTTTATCCTGCAGGAAGCTTTATTCGCGGTTTGCCGGCTAAGTTTATTAGAGAGCTTTCAGCCCAGGAAGTAGAACAAATTTCGACCCATTATTTAAGTTATATCGAAAACTCTCGTTTGTTTAAAAATAATGTGAAGCTGATTAAGAGTTAATTTATGAGTTTCCTAGATAAGTATAGTTATTTAAGCAGGCCTCATAGAAGTCGTTAAGTTTTACTCCAATTCTTGCTTTAAGTTTGCCGGCTTTAATTTGTTGGTCTACTTCGTTTTTAACTTTTTTGCACATTTCTTTTGAGTTGTATTGCATGATTTCGAGTACATCTGAAGCACTATTTCCTTTGATAGATTCTTCGATATAAAAGCCATTAGGGTCATCACTGTCTGCATAGACATGAAATTCATTTAATCTTCCAAAAAGATTATGCATATCTCCCATCGTATCTTGATAGGCCCCAGTTAGAAATAAACCTATATAATATTCCTCTTTGCCTTTTAAATCGTGAATTTTTAATGTTGATCGGTGACCATCTTCACCTAGAAAATGATTAATTTTACCGTCAGAGTCACAAGTAATGTCTGCAAGAGTGCATTCAATATAAGGAGACTCGTTGTGATAAGATATAGGGACGACAGGTAGAATTTGGCCAATCGCCCAAGCATCAGGGGCAGATTGAAAAAGAGAAAAATTGCATAAGTATTTATCGGCCAAAACAGATTTAAGTTTTTTGATTTCAACGGGGACATATTTTTCATTCTCAGTCATATTTATAATTTGATGACATATATTCCAGTACAAGGTTTCTATCTGAGACCTCTGTGTTAAGTTGACGACTCCTAGCTTAAAAGCGGCTATGGCCTCATCTTTAATCACACATGCATCATTATAAATATCTTGGTAATTGGAATGATTAAGATCTTTATAAAGTTCTTTAATATTTTTAAGTAAGTGATGATCATGCGGGTTTTTAGATGTATCGATGGCCTTATATCTTGTAAGGTTTACCTTGCCAAAAACATTAGTAATAACACATGAGTGATGAGCCGCAATTGCCCTGCCGGTTTCAGAGACGATATGAGGGTGGGCAATTTGGTGAATATTACAAACATCTTTTATAATATAAATGACATCACCTATATAATCTTTAAGAGTGTAGTTTGTAGAGGATGAGCAGTTTGAGTTTGTTCCATCGTAATTGATTCCAACTCCTCCTCCAACGTCAATATATTTGAGTGGAACATCCATTTGGACAAGATTTGCAAATATTCTCGCTCCCTCCGTCAGACATTCTTTTATTGCTCTGATATCTGGTATCTGGCTGCCGACATGAAAGTGAAATAATTGTAACCAATCAATTTTATTTTTTTCTTTAAGCAGTTCAATTAGCTCAATGATTTCTGTGATAGATAGACCAAACTTTGCAAAGTCTCCAGATGACTCAGACCATTTTCCTGATGTTTTAGAGCTAAGTTTTGCTCGGACTCCGATTATAGGAGTTACATTAAACTCTTGGGCAGCCTCTAGAACAGAATAGATTTCTGAGAATTTTTCGATCACAATGACAATATTTCTTCCAATTTGAGTTCCAAGCATAGCAAGGCGCATATATTCTTTATCTTTGTAGCCATTGAGAATAGTCAAGGCATTAGGATTGTGATTATAGGCAAGTACTGTAAGAAGTTCTGGCTTTGAACCTGCTTCGAGCCCATAATGAAAATCACGGCCAATATCTGTGATTTCTTCGACAACCTCTCTTAGTTGATTCACTTTTATAGGATAAACCCCGTAATAGTCTCCTTTGTAGTTTGCCTCTTTTATAGTTTGGCTAAAAGTGTTGTTAAGGTTTTTGACTTTAGAGCGAAGAACATCATGAAAACGAATCACTGCAGGGAAGCCTAAACCTTCTTTTTTTATTTCTTTTATAACTGCTTGGACATCAATAAGTGGACCATTAAGCTCTTTAGTAGGGTAAACACTAAGGTTTCCTTGTGGGTTAATACCAAAATAGCCTTCTCCCCATCTTTTGACTTGATAGGTATGTAATGAATCCTCAATGGACCAGTTTTTATTGCTGTCTGTCATATTTTATCCTTCTAGGGGACAATAATAAACGTTGTAGAACTAACCGGCAATATTCTTGCGCATGCCAGATACTTTTTTCTTAGCCAATGATTTTTAAATCGCCTTACTAAATTGATGATAGAGAAAATTCAAACTTAGTAACTAACTTCTAGAGTGCTTTTAAAAAAGGTTTCATTGAGGCGCTAGTGAGCAGTTATACTAGAAGTAAATATGAAATAAGCTTTTCTGTTCAGACATCTAGTAATTTAAAATAGTTACATCATAACAGCTTCTGTCTGTGAGTTTGAGTTTTCTCTTCTATCCCCACGGTAGTCGGGCGGTTAAAATGGTTTTAGTGAGAAAAGAGGCCTGGAGTCCTTCAATTCTGAAGGACTCACTCATGAAGGAGTTTTAAAGTGTAAGCTTTCCTTTGGCCGTGAGTTTTTTGATAATTTCATCAAAATACTCTGCAGGGTAGGCACCTCTGACAGGAATACCGTTAATTATAAAGCCTGGAGTTCCTTGCATGCCATACTTTTTCGCTTCTTCCATATCAGAGGTAATAAGTTTTTCAATTTGATCAGAGTTGATGTCTTTAGCAAGTTTGCTCATGTCAATATTGAGATTATTAGCAAGCTTTTTTAAAAACTTTTCTCCTTGTTTAAGTTTTTTTTGTTGTTCAAATATTTGGTTATGGAATTGTAATGCCTTCTTTTTTGACTGTAATGCTATCGCTTCAAAGTACTTAGCACTTATCATGGCGTTTGGATGTATATTTAAAGGGAGGTGTTTAAAGATAAATTTGATTTTGCCAGGGTATTTTTTGAATAGCTGATTAACTGTATTATAACCTCTTGCACAAAATGGACATTCAAAGTCAGAATATTCTACGATTGTAAGAGGAGCATTTGGATTTCCCTTAATAATTCTCGATTTTTCAATCTTAGGTTTAAGGGGATTATTAAGTGCTTGTTCAAGCTGCTTAACTTCTTCTTCTTGTGCCTTTTTTGCCATACTCTGCTTTGCTTCCATTGCTGCAGTTTGAAGCGTCATCATAAATTTTTCAGGATGTTGTTTAATTGTATCAAAGACAATATCTGGATTATCTGTAAGTGCTTGTTGTAATTTTTTTTGAAATTGCTTATCTGTGCTGCAACCAGTAATAAAATAAGCAACGATGGCCAAGGATAAAAGTTTTAGTAAGTTCATTTAGACTCCTTCATTATATTATGAGTTCCTTACTAATTTCTATCGTACTTATAAAATTTTAATTTGAGTCAGTTTTTTGTCAACTCTTAGTCAATTAATTATGTTCGGGATTAAAGCGATAGCCAATACCTCTGACTGTATCAATAATGTCATTAGAGAATTTTTGTCTTAATTGAAGAACATGCGTATCGACAGTTCGGGTCGTTGGGTAGTTATCGTAACCCCAAACTTCATCTAACAGTTTTTCCCTAGTAAAAACTTGTTTGGGATGAGTGGCCAAAAGATAAAGTAAGTCAAACTCCATTTTGGTAAGATTTATTTCTTGATCTTTATAATATATTCTTCTTTCATCAAGATTAAACTTAAGATGTGAGCTTAGGACTTCCTGTGTGGTCTGGGTAGATTGTTTTTTATGAGATTTTCTTAATTGAACTCTAATTCTTGCCAAAAGCTCTCGCGGCTCAAAAGGTTTGGTAATATAATCATCAGCTCCTGTTTCTAGTCCTAAGACTTTATCAATAACATCAGTTCGGGCCGTTAACATGATGATAGGGGGCCCTGAGATATGTTTTAATAAATCAATTCCTTGACCATCAGGCAACATCCAGTCTAAAAGCACTAAGGAATAATCTTGAAAGTCCTCTTCTTGAGCTTCAGCGATATTTTTGCAAAGTTTTACTTCATAGCCTTCCTGACCTAGTGTCTTCTTAAGAGTAGGGCCTAAGCTGTGGTCATCTTCAATAAGTAATATTTTAGTCATTATTTTTATCCTTAGGTATTCTTATCATAAATTGTGTGGGATTTGTTGTCAGCTTAAGACTAGCGTGCATTTCTTTAAGTGTCTTTTCTACAATTGTCAGTCCTATTCCTAATCCTTTCGTATTGGTATGTTTTGTTTTTAGTAAATCTTTTAAGTTATTATAGGCTATTTCACCTCGGTCAATGATGCTGATAAAGATATATTTTTTGTTCTGATCTAAACGAATTTTGATTGGTGTTTTTCCATATTTTATCGCGTTATCTATGAGATTTGTAATGCACATTTTAAGCCAATACTGATCTGCAGATAAAGAAGTATCTGCTTGAACATCAAGTTGTATATCTGTGTCATGATACTCAGAGAGAATATCTTCAAGATAGTCTTTGAGAGAGAGAATCTTACTAGGTTTAAGTTCAATGAGATCAGATGTGTCCGTTTGGAGATAGCTTTGACTTTTTTCTGCTAAATGTTTAAGACGATAAATTTGACCTTCTAATTTTAACAGAGACTCTTGCACATCGAGGGGAAGCGCTTGAGTATTTTGGTTGAGTTGGTTGATCTGTAGGATCAAAGAGGCAATAGGAGTTCTTAACTCATGTGTGAGGACTCTTAGGGCATGCTTTTTTCGGTCTTCTTCTTTTCTTTTTCTTTTTAATCTCGAGTAGAGGCTTGAAGCTGTAAGGATGAGAATAATGATTGTCCCAATAAATAAAAAATTGATTGATTGAGAAAGAAAGCTTTGTAAGTTACGGGTTCTTTTTTCCCAACAGACATTTCCTATTTTTAAATTACAACCTTGGATTTTTTGTGAAAAAGCAAATCTGGTGCGGCTAAAAAAACGTTCAGCAATTTTTTTTTGTATAATATAATATTTTAAATTACCGGTTTTAATGAAATAAAAATCCTTGCTAAGAAATGTATTTTCCCCTTTTATTATATTTTGAATGGAGTTAGCAGATTGAAACATAAGAAAGCGTAAATTTTGAGATGTTGGCCATTGCAACTCTTTAAGCTCGTTAATATGCATTGAATTTGCATATTTTTCTAGCCAATTGTACTTCTCTTTTTTTGTTGAAAGCATTTTAAATTGCATGAAGGCGTAGCTCATGCCATTTGAGTGAAGAAAGGGTGGTGTTTTAAAAAAATTGAGTGGTAGTCTTTGAACTTGATTGCATAAATAGGCCAGCCAAAGAGTTTCTTTATTAATAAAATCAGAGCTTATTTGTGATATTTTTGATTTAAGGCATTCTGATGAGTTTAAGGTGATTTGTTTATTATTTCCAATATTAGTTTGTGTGTTAAGTAATTTTAAATGCTCAGCTGTTGGGTAATCGATATTCAGGTCAAGTCGTCTATAAGGTGTAACTTCTTCTTGGAGTTCTTGGTGCAATTCTCTGATTTGTTTTAAATCTTTTAAGTCGACACTTTCATCTGCCTTAATAAAATAGGTGATATTGCCAGTTAGAAAAGCAAGGATAAGAGCAAGGGCAAAGAGGAAAAGTTCAAGTCTCATTTTATAAATTTAACAAAAAGGATCAATTATTTGTCAATTTTATGTTAATTTTATTAAAATTGATTAAGTGCAGAGTCTCAAGTCTTTTTTAGGAGTTAGCTTGTATCAACATATTATAAGAAGTTTAGAGTTCACAATAGACCTTTTTTATAGCATTGTGCCTTATGCTTTTATTAATAAGTCTTTAAGTCATAAAAAACCTAAAATTGTGGCCCATCGGGGCTGGCATGAAAAGAAAATTAAAGAAAATACACTTGAAAGTTTTCAAATGGCCTTTGAAAAAGGTTTGTATGGTATTGAGTTTGATGTTCGCTGGACTAAAGATTTAGTACCAGTTATTCATCATGATGTGTCATTACAACGGGTTTGGGATGAAAATATTCAACTCGAAGATATCACTTACGATGAGCTGAGAAAGCGTTTTCCTCAGATTCCATCTTTAGAAGATGTTATTGAAAAGTTTGGGAAAAAACTTCATCTTTTTATTGAGCTTAAGCAAGTAAAGTGGAGAGATATTGATCGACAAAAATTTATTTTAAAGAACTTATTAAGCTCGCTTGTACCGGTTGAAGATTTTCATATTATGGCATTAAGTATGGATCCTATTCAGCATTTTAATTGTTTTCCGGCCCAAACTTACTTACTTGTTTCAAGTTTTGATGTCAAAAAAAGAAGTTTAGATACTTTGGAGCATAAAATTGGTGGTGTGACAGGACATTTTTTATTAATTCATAAAGCTTATCTAGGTAAACATTTTGCTCAGTCTCAAAAAATAGGGACAGGCTTTATATGGTCAAAAAATTGCCTTTATCGGGAAATGGCCAGAGGGGTGGAATGGCATTTTACAAACCACCCCTGGCGTCTTATTAAATGATTTTTACTTTTCATTCTATTGAATTCGATGATTTAAAGAGTTGATGTACTCTTTAAGTTCTATTTTATCTTGTTTATTTTTGTATTTAAATTCTATACCGTAGCCATAATAGTTTTCGTGAGCGGTGCTTTGGGTTCTTCGAACGATCGCTTCAAGGTTTTTAACATCATCTCCTAAGGGGACTTCTAACATCATTCGATGACCAACGGGAAGATTTTTAGTGGTTGTAAAATAAGCTCCTGTCTCTGAAATATTTGTAATCGTTGTTGTGACCATTTTATTATTGTGCTTAAATTGACCTTTAAGATTCGTTCCATATCTTGATGTATTTCTCCATAGTCTTCTTGTTTTGTTCCAGTAAGGTCTTCTATTTGCTGGTACTAAAAAGTAAAGGACTAGGGCAACATTAAAAAATAATAGGAGAGTGCTTGATACATGGGGTGTTTCGGCAACATAAGGCCATGTAAACTTTTCATAACTAAAGTATGCATATAACGAGTACAATTGGAGACCAATAAAAAAGAAAAAACTCCATGAGCGTACACTAATTAAAGCATATCCAGCTAAAGGAAAGAGTGCCCAAAACTCAAAATTACCTAAGAAGCCTTCAATACTAAAAATGGTACGAGCTAATATATCCCATTCAAAGCCAGTTTGAACTTTGAGGTAAAAAACTTTTATGAGGGGTTCTAAAATAAGTGCTGCTGCTAAGAAATAGAGAGAGAGTGGTTTTTCAAATGCACTAACATCCATAAATCTTTTGGAGACTTTTGCAGCAGAGTTAGTCTTTTTTAAAAGTAAATTAACAGTATCATTAAACATTGTATTAAGAATTGCTTTGGGAAGAAATGAAATAAAGGAATTATCAAGATCAACCCTCAATCGATTTAAAAATGTAACATCACTTCCTATGAGCATACAAGGAGTTTGAATATGATTTATGATTTTGTATAAGCGATTCACGCCTTCAAAGTCTAGACCATCAATATCAACAACAACAAGCTGAAAATTTTCTTGTGTGAGTAAATCAATTCCTTCTTCAATGGAATTTTTGGTAAGAACATTAAATTCAAATTTATCATTTAATCGATTTGAGACATTAATTTTAACAAACTCTTCTTGCCCGATAATGAGTGAATTTTTTTTACTCGAGTCTATAACAGAGTCGATATTTGGTTGGTAATTGACACTTGCTGTGGACATAATTAAGCCTCTCAGATGAAAATATTTAACTTTTTATTAAATAATGTATCGGTATGACGACTTTATATATTAAATGTCTGAGTATTTTACCATGTTAATTTGTTTAGAAAAAATAAAATATTCGAAAACGATAGAGTTCTTAAAGCTCTATGATAATTTAGTAAGATAGAGATAGTTTCTGCCATATAAAAATGGCAGAAACATCAAGCTAGCGCAGATTCGTGTGCTTGAAGAATTTTCTCAATGATCTTTTCTGGCCTTGAATTTCTTAAAACCTCAGCAGCTTCTTTATCTTTTAAAACTGGGCTTAAGAGGTTTTTAATATCTTCAGTTAGAATTGGGTGCTTATTGGCCAAAACTTCATCAACTTTGGCCACAGGAGTAAAGTGAGGAACAGTTTGTAGAACTTGTGGATATTCATTAATAATATGATGAATTGTTTCTACGACTTGGCAAAAGCGGTCAAGTTCTGATTTGGTAAAGGATTCAGTTGGCTCTAACATAAGTCCATAGACTTCTGGGAAAGCCACTGTTGGAGCATGAAAGCCAAAGTCCAAAAAAAGCTTTCCTAATTTTGCCATAACTTGAGCTTTAGGAGTTCCAGCTTTGGCCAAACGATTAAAGCTGTCCTCATGTAAAGTAAGAATGAATTCATGCATTCGAGGTGAGTTTTCTGAATGTGCAGGTAAGACAGGATAAGTTTTTTTGAGTTTTTGATAGAGATATCTAGCACTTAAAACAGCGATACCACTCATTCTCGCAATACCATCAGAGCCCAATGCTTTAAGATAAGTGTAGGCCCTTACTTTGTGGGCAAAATTTCCATAATGTCTATGAAACTCACCAATAGATTTTTTTGCCTTATAAGTTGAATAGCTGCCATGTTCATTCTTTTTGACTTGTCTACCAGGTAAATAGTCAATCAAAAGCTGACTCACAGCTACAATAGCATCACCAGGGCCACCTCCACCATGAGGAATTGACCATGTTTTATGTAAATTATTATGAACGGCGTCGACTCCCAGGGCATTGAGATCAACTTTTCCTGCAATCGCATTCATATTGGCACCATCCATATAGACGAGTCCACCAACGGAATGAATGAGTTGAGAAATCTCTTTAAATTTTGTTTCAAAAATACCAGCAGTATTGGGGTTGGTAATCATGACTCCTGCAATTCTTTCTTTGTAAGTTTCAACTAAACTTTGAAGTTGATTGAAGTCGATTTCTCCGTTGTCATTGGCATTAATTATTTGAATTCCATAAGCGATACCATTGAGCTTTTTGGTTTCAAAACCGGCCATGGTTGCAGTTGCAGGATTCGTTCCATGAGCAGAGCGTGGAATAAGAATAATATCTCTAGATTGTTGCTCTCCCTTATCTGCATGATAGGCTTGAAACATTTTTAGCCCAACAAGCTCTCCTTGAGCTCCAGCTACTGGCTGGGTTGTGACTCCTGGTAGTCCAGTTATATCTTTAAAAATTTCTTGGATATTATAGAGTATTTCTAAATTACCTTGCACACTGGTTTCAGGTGCTTGTGGGTGGGTTTTAGTAAACTCTTTTAAATTAGCTGCCCATTCATTAATTTCTGGATTGTATTTCATGGTACAACTTCCAAGAGGATAAATACCATCGTCTGGTGAGAGGTTTTGCTTTCCTAGTTGGCCATAATAATCATACAGTTCTTGCGTCGCTTTTGCTTCAAAATGAAATTCTTGAATTCTTTTTTGGTTGTTTCTTATTGAGCTGATAGTGCTTGAAATACTTTTTGGTTTAAATTGCGATTTAAAAAATGTAACGATTTTTTGAAGATCAAGGCTTGAATGTTGATCGTTAACAGAAATATGTAAGAGATTGTCATTAAGATGACAACGATGGCTAATATCAACCCCAATATGTATTTGTTCTTCATTTGCAGCGAGATTGATAAGTTCCGCTACATTCGTCTTTAACCTAAGAGTAAACTCATTAAATATGGGAGCATTAAAAGCAAGCTCAACACCTTCAAAACATGTAAGTTCTTGTAGAAGCTTTAGAGCATTTTTATGGGCCAGTTGAAATGATTCATTAAAACCATCTGAACCTTTATTAAGAATAGCCGCACCACAAGCAGTGGCCACAAAAGATTGGTTGGAGCAAATATTTGAAGTCGCCTTTTCACGTCTTATATGCTGCTCTCGTGTAGAGAGAATAATGGCTTTACATTCAGTACCATTTATATCTTTCGTTTTTCCAATAAATCTACCAGCTGCCGCTCGAATCATGTTTTTATTGTCTTGGTTGAATCTTATACCAAATATTCCTAGGCCAGGTCCTCCAAAATTAGGTTCAAGGGTTAATGATTGTCCTTCAGCCACTAAAATATCTGTTCCGGATGCATTTGATCCCCATTTTGCCGGCTCTTTGAGTCCATTATTTGAGAGAGCATGAAGATTAACTAAGGAAATACTTAAGAGTTCATTTTTCTGACAAATATCGGTGAGGGTATCGAATTCTTCGATATGGCCAAAAGATGAGATCTGGGTAAAAGCAAAAGCCGCAATATCATGATTCTTTTTGATAAGGTTTTTGAGTTCTTGCTGATCAATTAAGCCGCTCTCTTTGTTTATGGGAACAAAAATGAGTTTTAGTTTGGTCCATTTGGCCTGAGTTTTTAAAACTTCCAGATCCTGAGGATAAATATTTTCGGCAACTAATACGGTGTTTTTATTTTTTTTGATTCTGGTAGCACAATTGAGGGCTTCAAAAAGGCATGTGGCCCTTTCATATAAAGAGGCATTAATGGCCTCAAATCCTGTTAGCTTAGAAATAAGATTTTGATAAATCCATAAACTTTGTAAGGTTCCTTGGCTTCTTTCAGGTTGGTAAGGTGTATATGCAGTGGTTAGGCCACGGATAGAACAAACTTTTGCAACGATGTCTGGAACTTTAAAGTCTTGCAGACCATCACCTATAAAACTTGTGTAAATTTTATTTTTTTTGGCCATTTCTAGAATATGCTCTTTGAGCTGTGGGTGAGATAATGATGTATTCATTTTCAAGCCTTTGTGTAGGACTTGTGGATCTATATGTGAAAATAAATCATCTAAGCTTTTTAGTTCTAATTCTTGTAGAAGTTCCTGCTCTTCTTGTTTGTTAATACCAATATAATGAGGAAATAATTCTCTTTTGTGGGGAGTTTTATCATTCATAAAGCCTTCCTTGATTGTCTATTTAGTTTTATTTAACATATTTTGATCGAAAAGTAGTCAGAAAAATGGTTGATTTTTGTTAGAGATAAGATATTTATGAGTAATGAATATTATTAAAAGCTCAAAAAAAATTGACTTTGAGGCGTTTGCTACTTTTTGCCCTGAAGAAGCGAGAATTTTAAAGGATATTAAAGCAGCACCTTATACATTGAGAGTTGATGAACTTGGAAAGATTGCCTTGAGTCAGGAGCCTTTTAGCCCCATTTTTATTGCAGTTGCTGATATCTTAGAAAAACATAAAAAGTTTTTTTATAAAAGCTCTATTTATAAGGATCTTTTGGCCAAAGCAATTGGATTAAAAAAAGGGAAAAAACGACCGAGTGTGTTAGACGCTACGGCAG
Organism: Halobacteriovoraceae bacterium; assembly: GCA_002706205.1. Taxonomy (GTDB): domain Bacteria; phylum Bdellovibrionota; class Bacteriovoracia; order Bacteriovoracales; family Bacteriovoracaceae. The sequence continues at coordinate 33,897 of PAKC01000092.1, read as the reverse complement.
GACTTTTAGGTGATTCCTTACTCATGTATAGTTATGGACTTGAAAAGTTGATTTGTGTTGAGCGACACCCTTTAGCCGCAGCATTGATCACTAATGGATTAAAATTTTCTGCCGCAAAAATTGAATTTTATTATGGTGATATCCTTAATTATTGTTCAAATCTCGCTTCCAAGCCTGATGTCATTTTTTTTGATCCTATGTATGCTCAAAAAAATCTCAAATCAGCACCTAAAAAAGAAATGAGTATTTTTCGACATATTATAGGAGAAGACACAGATGCATTGATGGTGGCCAAAAAGCTTAGAGGTTTTACAAGGGAGCGTTTAGTTATAAAAAGGTCTAATAAAGCAGATAGCCTATTAGGAAAGCCTGATTTGATCCATAAAGGTAAATCAACTTCATATGATGTCTATCTAAGTATTTCAAAATGATTTTTGCTTTGGTATATATATGCCTCATTTAACAAAAAGGATAAAATAATGAAGTATGATGTGTATGGTATAGGAAATGCGCTAGTTGATATGGAGTTTGAAGTCAATGATGATTTCTTTACAAAAAACTCAATAGAGAAAGGAACTATGACGTTGGTTGAAGAAGAGCGTCAGGCAGAGCTTATTTCAGCCTTAGAGTCACACAAAACAAGTGAAATAAAACGCCAGTGTGGTGGAAGTGCAGCAAACACGATTATTGCGGTTTCCCAGTTTGGAGGGAAGTCGTTTTATTCATTTAAAATTGCGAATGATGATACTGGAAGTTTTTATTTAAATGATATATCTGAAAATGGTGTTGATACTAAAAATACTTTGGAAAATTTACCTCAAGGGAAAACGGGAAAGTGTATGGTTATGGTGACACCAGATGCAGAGAGAACTATGAATACATTTCTTGGTATAACTGCGACTTTAGATAAAGATCAAATTGATGAAAAAGCGTTGGAAAACTCTAAGTGGCTTTATGTTGAAGGGTATTTAGTTGCAAGTCCTACTGGACATACGGCAGCCCTTGAAGCGGTAAGACTTGCAAAGCAGGCGGGGGTTAAAACCTCATTGACAATGAGTGATCCTAACATGGTTAAGTTTTTCAAAGAGAATATGCAAGAAATAATCGGTGATGGCCTTGATCTCATTTTTTGTAACGAGCATGAAGTAAGAGACTTTACAGGAAAAACGAGTTTAAATGAAGCCAGAGAAGAGCTTAAAAAATATGCAAAAACTTTTGTGATTACTTTAGGTAAAAATGGGGCGATGATCTGGGATGGCACTATGTTTATCGATATTGAACCTCATGCGGTTCAAGCTATTGATTCCAATGGTGCTGGGGATATGTATGCTGGAGCATTTCTTTATGGAATAACCAATGGCATGTCTTATGCTGGAGCTGGATCACTTGCCAGCTTGGCCAGCTCTAAACTTGTGGAGCAATTTGGTCCAAGATTAAGCTGGCGCGAAGCTAAGGATATACTTAAACAGCATCATAATAATGAATAATAATTAAAAATCCTAAGGCAGCTTTTAAGCTGCCTTTTTTTCTTCAGATGATGAGTCGGTTTTTATTGTCTCATTGACGACTTTTTTTTGTGAACTCTTATTAAGGTTTTTAGTATTCTTATTATGACCGTAGAGTAATATTTCTAGCTGGCCTGCTACTTGTGAGACCAATTGAGTTTTTTAATTAATATCTTGTGAGTGCTGTTTTTGACAAGCTTTTCAATTTCTTGCTGATTGCTTTTTACCAATTGGTCGACCTTCTTGGTTGAAGAATCGAGGATTGTGGAAATTTCTTCAGCTGATCTTCCACTCATATTGGCAAGATTTCCAACTTCTTCGGCTACGACGGCAAAGCCCTTTCCATGTTCACCAGCTCTTGCAGCCTCGACTGAGGCATTAAATGAAAGTAACTTAGTTTGAAAAACTATATCATTAACGACTTGGGCTTTTTCTCCTATTTGGTTGATGATATTAACAACATCTTGAAGCTCTGAACTTGTTTGGTTAAAACGGCTCATCATATTCTTGGCTGAGTCTGATAAAGAGTTCATGGCCGTAATCACATTAAAAACAGTTTCTTTACCTTGATTTGCGGCAGCTGCATTTTGCTGCGACTTTGTTTGTATGATATAATCATAATTTTTGATGACTTGTTTAAAATGCATGCGATATTTTTGCATAAGTTTTATAAGGTCATTTTTTCGAATATTGTCTAAACCACGATTTTTCATTCTTTGAGATACTTGTTGAATATCTTTATCCAGTTTGTTGAGATAAGTCGGGCCTCTTTTTAGAAGAAAATCTTTTTCCTTTCTTCTAAACGTTAAAAGTTTAACAAGATAGTCATTTGATAAATTTGAGTTTTGTGACTAAAATTGTTTAAAAAATGCACTTTTTTCATAAAAAGCCTTTTAAAAGAGAATTTATTTCTTTTCTTTTATCGACAAATACTTGTAAAAAATTGATAATTTTTTAAAGAAGGGAACATATTCAAGAACTTATATATATATCATTTTCGGAGTTAAAATGAAAAAAATACTGTTTTGGACGGTTATGTTAAGTGTATTAAGTGTCAAAGGGGAGTCTAATTGGGATCAAATTACTCCCAGTGCTGATTTTCGCTATAGATTTGAAAACTCTAAGGACGAAGCGGCTAGTGAGGGACGCAATCGCCATAGAATACGAGTAAGAATTGGGAGCTTATATCAAATTAATGATCAGATGAAATTTGAATTACGTCTGGCCACAAGCGATGGACCAAGTGTGACAACGACTAATTCGACATTAGGTAACCAAAGTAAACCTAAGGATATCTATATTGATCGGGCCACAATTCAAAAAAAGTATAACGATCTTATATTTAACATAGGAAGAATGAAGCAGGTTTTTACGAAAGCAGGAAAGAATCAGATGTTTTGGGATAGTGATGTGAGCTTTGATGGTCTTCATGTGAATTATAAGTTTTCAGGAGCTTATTTAAATCTTGCTTCGTTTTGGGTTGATGAAAACAAAGCTTCTTCTACTCAAGATGGCGCCGATGTGACTTTGTCGGCTTCTCAAATTGGTTATGAAAGAGAAAGCGGAGATTTTGCTTATAATCTTGGAGTTTCCCAATATCATTATGAAAATGCTAGGAAAGTCGGTTATGACCCTAATTCCACAGGTGAAGGCTTAAACTTTTTAGAAGTTTATGGGGAATTAAAATATGCTTGGAAGTATCCTATCACAATAGCTATCTCTTCGATTAAAAACAATGAAGCTGAAGATAATAACTCTTCAAACTATGTTGGCTTTTCTATGGGGAAGGCCAAGAAGAAAGGATCATGGATTGTGGGATTAAATCACCGTACAGTTGAAGCGAATGGAGCTAACCGTGACTTTGCTGACGGCGACTTTGCTGGAAAAACGACCGACTCTTCTGGGTTTATTTATTGGGGGAAGTATAAGCTAACTGATCATGAATATTTATCATTTGGATATTTTGTTAATAAAAAGAACATCGATACAACTGAGGATGATTATACTAAGCTTCAAGTTGACTACGGTGTTAGTTTTTAAGTAACCCTTTAGTGTCATTCTGGACGATAAAGGGCTTTTGAGTTATGCTGAGGTTATTTAATTATAGGTAAGTGAGGAGAAAAAGATGAAAAGGTCTACTGTTAAAGAGCTTTATGCTACAAAGCCCTCGGGACAAGATATTTTGGTTAAAGGTTGGATTCGAAGTATAAGGGTTTCTAAATCGTTCTCCTTTATTGTTATTAATGATGGCTCTTGTCAAAAAGATCTACAAATCATTGCCGATGATCAGTTAGAAGGCTATGAAGACTTTACGAAGTCATTAACAGGTTCTGCTTTTGCAATATATGGTAAATTAGTTGAATCTAAGGGAAAGCAACCAGTTGAAGTTCATGCTAATTCAATTGAAGTTTTAGGTAAAGCTCCCCAAGATTATCCTTTACAAAAAAAAGGGACATCGATGGAGTTTTTACGTGAGATAGCTCATTTGCGACCTCGTACAAATACTTTTGGTGCGGTTTTTCGAGTAAGACATGAACTGGCCCAAGCGACGCATAGGTTTTTTAGTGATAAAGGTTTTTATTATATCCACACACCAATTTTAACAGCTATGGATGCTGAAGGAGCTGGAGAGTTGTTTAGAGTCTCTACTTTGGATCCTAAGAATATGCCATATGATAAATCTGGCAATATTATTTGGGAAAAGGACTACTTTGGCAAGGAGTCTTATTTATGTGTGACAGGTCAATTAGAAGCTGAAGCTTTTGCTTGTTCAATGGGGAGTGTTTATACTTTTGGACCAACATTTAGGTCAGAAAATTCTAATACAACGAGGCATTTATCAGAGTTTTGGATGATAGAGCCAGAAGTCGCTTTTGCTGATTTGGATGAAATCGCTTTGTTGGGTGCCGAATATATTCAATATATGATTAAACATGCCTTAAAGTATTGTAAAGATGAGTTAGAGTTTTTTAATCGATTCATTGAAAAAGGTTTAATAGATAAACTTACAAAAGTTTCAACTTCTGATTTTAAGCAAATAACGTATACCGAAGCAGTCGATATATTAATTAAGAGTAATAAAAGTTTTGATTATCCTGTTGAGTGGGGAGCAGACTTACAAACTGAACATGAAAGATATTTAACTGATGAGTACTATAAAGGTCCAGTTATTGTTACAGATTATCCTAAAGGAATTAAAGCATTTTATATGAAACAGAATGATGATAATAAAACAGTTCGTGCTATGGATATTTTAGTTCCAGGAGTTGGTGAAATTATTGGTGGCTCACAACGAGAAGAAGACTTAGATAAATTAACTAAGAGAATGAAAGAGCTTAATTTGGAAGAATCTTTGTATAATTGGTACTTAGATTTGCGCCGTTTTGGAAGTGTTCCTCATTCTGGTTTTGGACTCGGATTTGAAAGAGCTATTATGTATATTACAGGGATGAGTAATATTCGTGATGTTATTCCTTTTTATAGAACCCCAAACCATATTGAATTTTAACTTTATTTAAGTTTTGTTCTCATTCTATTTGTCGATAGAGTGAGAATGAAACCTTATATTTTGCTTTTTATATTTTTTATTGGCCATCCGGCGTATGGACAAATTGAAACTATAGCAGATTCAATCTATATAGAAATCGGTTTAAGAGATTTCTTTGAAAATGTTAAAAAGATTGATCAATATCAAAATATCTATCAAATTAGTGAAACTGATTACAAATTAAAAAAGCTTTATCAACAAAAATTCGTTTGGCAGGAGTTTGATTATTTAGATTATAGAAGAAAATTTGTGTCTAAGTTAAATTCAAGCTTTTCTTCGGCCCAGTTAAAAAAAATCAATCTCTTGGCCAGGAATAATCATTTTTTTGTTAAAATTTTAGCTGACCAAACTTATCAACGTGATCTTTACAGTTTTTATTATGATTTATTCGATGGGCAAAGTTACAAGCAAAAGCCTAAATCTTTAAAAAGAATAAGTTTGTTAAGTGAAATTTATCGATTATGTGGCTATAGTTTACAGTTGGATAAAATTAAAAACCTTTGGTCGACTATGTTTCCAAATAAAAAAACTATCTTGCGTTTAAGAAATGGGTCAGGTTTTGATAAGTTTATTAATTATGCAGAAATTGAGTCGAGAGTCGATAGCTCAGAAGTATTTATGAAAAAAATTTTACATAAAATTTTTATGAAATATAGGGAGTCTGAACTTAAAGAGTACATCAGGGTTTTGGAGGTTGACAGAAATACTCGGAAATTTGTACAGCTTTATGTAAACTATCATTATTACTATTTTATGAACTATTGGCAGAACAAGTCACAAGTAAAAATTCAAGGAATATCTTCCTAAAAGATGATGTTATTTATGCTATAATCTTAAAATGGCAATCGAACGAAACGTGGTTTTTCTTTATCCTTTATCCGATAAGTTGCAACAGTTGAAAGCGAGTGTAGAGGAAGACAATTCTTATACAGTTTATGAGCTTGATTCGCTCAGCGAGTATCATCAATTAATTGGTGTCATGGAACATGCCGTGACATTTTCAGCAGATTTAAAAAAAACCGAACTTTATTTAAATGAATGTAAAAAATTTGTACGTGATAAAAAGTCAAAAAACATACTTATACAAGCTAAAAATATCCCTCCTCATATTTTTTCTAAATTACAAAAGAATGGTTTAGATGAAGTTGTTTCAGAAGATATAAATAAAAAGAGTCTTTTGCATAAAATTAATATGTTTTTTGTTCCATTTGAACAACAGGAAAAAAAAGAAGAAGAAGAAAAAAACAAGGCCTTACCAGAGCAATTTATGGGAGGAAAAACTTTAATAGGTGAAAGTGAAAAAAAGGCTTATGATTCTAAAGAAAAACTAAGAGTCGAAAAAATGGCCATTCTTGATGAGGAAAATAATTCAGATTTTGGAAATAAGGCCAGCAAAAAAAATAAGGGAGGAGTTCTTATTGGAGCGAGTCCCTTATCAAATTTTAACTTAAAGAAGAATTCAACTGATATGTCTTTTTTAAACTCTGACTTTGACTCTTTTCAACTTAAAAGGACAAGTGAATTTGAACCTGTTGCTCAAGCCTCTAAGGCAAAAAATGGAAAATTTACGCCTGTTGAGGCAGAGTTAAAGAAAAATCCGTACAAGGGGCTTGATATAAAGCCACTTGGAGAGCTAAGTCAAAAACGTAGAGAGGGACTAAATTTAGCAGAAGTTGAAAATGAATCTAAACGCAAAACCTTTGAAGAAGTTGAGCAGGAAATTAATCGCAAAAGGGCCAGTTTTAAAGAAAACGAAAAAGAGCTAAATAGAAAAAAAACTCAGTTTGACGAAGTTCAACGACAGTTTGAAAAAAAGTCTTTACCTAAAGTGGGAGAAACTGAGGAAGAAAGAAATAAGCGGAAAAAGTTTGAAGCGGCACAGCAAGATTTAAATCGAAAAAGGGCCGAATTAGAAAAAAATCAACAAAAAATGGAATTAAAAAAGAAGAATTTCACAGAGATCGAAAATGACTACAAAAAAAAACGAGTACAATTTGATCAAGAATATGAAGAAAAAAAGAAAAAAGGATTAGAAATACAAGTCTTAGAGCTTGCTAAGAAAAAAAAGAAACTCTTAGATGAATTGGATGAATTAGAAAAGAAGAATAGAGGAATCATAGAAGAGGTCCTAGAAGATAAAGAGTTAAAAAAACTTCAACTTGATGATTATGAACTCAATAAAAAAAGATCTAATGCTGTTATTGGCGAAGAGGATCTTGCAAAAAAATCAAATGATTTTGAAGAAGTTGATATATCAAAAAATAAGAAAAAATCAAACTTTGAAGAAGACAATACGACGACGAAGAAAAATCATACTGAATTTTTAACTCAAGAAGAAAACAACAAAAAGAAACAGTTTAATGAAATTGATCTAGATAAAGAGAAGGTGACTGGCAGTCAATCATTAGATGATGAAAATCAAAATAAGAAGAAAAAACCTTTTAATGAAATATTAATTGGTGGTGCTAAAAATAAAAATCAAGAAATAGACTTAGAAGCAAAAAAGAAAAAAGATGAACAATTGGCCCTTGGACAGGAGAATAAGAAAAAACTAGAACAAACTCTTGATTATTCTGAATTTAAAAAACTAAAAAAGTCGGGAGAACTTTATTTATCTACTGAAGATGAATCTGCAGTTAACAAAAAAATTGCAGACAAGCTTTTAGAGCAGCCTGAATATACTTTTTATGAAAACCTTTCTTACGGTTTGGAATATTTGGTTATTCATAATGATTTTCTTTTTAAAGATAATATGACAAAAGAACAACTTTATAAATTTATTCATTTTGCTTTGATTAAGGAATATGATGGGGATATGAGTTTATATCTCTCTCGAGATAGTGCTGCTGAAAGCAATAATAAAAATTGTAAAGCTTGTCTTTATTCAGGGCATATCGCTCGAAAGAATGAAGTTGTACAAAATGATTTTGAGAATTTTGAGAGAGAAAACTTAGAAAGTTGGTACCAACAAAAACTTCCATTTTGGAATGATGAAACGTATCAGACAGAGCTTAATGAGTTTATTTATCCGTATTTTGAAGAAGGTGAATATTTAGGCTTTGCTCTATGCCATTTTAGAGGAACAATCAAGACCCACGCAGATGCAACAAAGGTAGAGCTGTTAGCTTTGATACTCAAAGGAGCAATTCTAGAAGAGTTTGAAAAGGCAAAGGGGAGTTAAATGATTTCTTTTTACAAGTTAAAATCCGACTTTTTTGAATTGGATCGAGTTTACTCATTTAATATCTTTCTCTTTGATAAAATGCGTGAACATCGAATAGTGGCCTTATATGCTAATTCACCTTTAACTGGTGAACTTAAAGAGTCGTGGCTTGAACTTGAAGCAAAGGGGGCTTATCTACAGCTTTATAAAGATGATAAAGATGATTTTCATTATGAGACAAATGTAAGTCATGATGAGTTAATGGAGCTTAATGCTTTTTATTTTAAAATGTTCAATTTACAAGAATCGAGATTGAAGAAATATGAAGAGAAAGCAAAAGAAAAGTTTCTGTTAAAAAAAATATTACAAACAATAGCAAAAACAAATGATTTTTTGCCTCTTATTGAGAGAGTAAAAAGTGAAGTTATGTGTTATCCTTTGTATGAGTCAGATTTAACATCAATGTGTACAGAAGTTGTTGATAAAACATTCTCTAGAGATATGCTCCCTGTACGAGTAGCTGCTTTTGCTTTTTTTCTTGCTCGTCAAAACAAAATTACAGATCGAGAAAAATTGGTCGCTATTATTATGGCCTCTTTAATGAAAGACTTTGGTTTGAGCGTTTTGAGTACAGAACTTTTTAAAAATTATGCAGACTTAGAAAATCATAATATCTACTTAAAACATCCTATGTTAAGTATTTATATTCTTTCTAAGATCGGATATGAGTTTCCAACAGAGATAAAAAGAATTATTTTGGAACAGCACGAACAAACTGATGGTTCTGGCTTTCCAAGACAAAAAAAAGAAGATCATATCGCTTATCTTTCTTTTATAGTAAATCTCTCAGATCAAATTATTATGTATTCTAGTGGAAAAATTAATGGACGAAAGACCGACCTTATCAAAACAATAGAGTTATTCCATAAAGGTGTAAGCGCTGAAGGAGTCAATGTGAATTTTCCTCCAAGGCTACTTGAAAGTTTGGGCAGCTTCTTACTTAATGATTTGGAAAAAGACCTTGCTAAAAAAGATCAGCTATAATGATAGCCGCATTTTATGTCAAGCCTTAGAGTCCTAGATCACTTAAGAGATCATCAATAGATTTTTGATCACCAAGTTGTTTTTCGTTAGCTCCAATTGCAACAGAAGATCTTTGAATATCTTTAAACTTGTCTGCTAACCATCTTAATCTTGTAGAAAAAGTTTCTAAATTAATACCTGAAACTTTTTCTTCTTTTATTTTTTCGATATTTTTATTCATGACTTGTAAAATTTCAACTGTGTCAAAAAGTACAGCAACAACAATATCCAATAAAGCCTTGTCCATAGATTGACTGGCCTTGTAGCTAATCGTTTTTCCTAATTCACAATAAACTCCAGTTTGAACAGCATCAACAGACTTTGCAGCTCCCATAATTCGATCTATGACTTGACCAAATTCTTCTAATTTTTTTGGGTCTTTTGTTTCTTCATAGTCTTCTAGCATTTCTTCTAACTGCTCATAGATTTTTTCAGACTCTTTGCAAAAGTCATCGACAATTTCGGCCATCTCTGGATCTTGTAGCATAGACATAAAGTTTATCCTGGAAAAATTTTATCAATTTTTTCTTTAAGAGTAACAATTGAAAAAGGTTTAACAATAAAATTACTTACACCTGCCTTAACAGCAATAATGACATTTGCTTGTTCAGCCTCAGCTGTAATCATTAAAAAGGGGAGCTTTTTAAAGCGTTCATCTGCACGGAGATTTTTTAAGAGATCTAGACCTGTTAAGCCTGGCATGTTCCAGTCTGATACAATAAATTCAAAAGGCTTTCCTGCTTCATGGGCCTGTTGGATCATTTCCCAAGCTGGGGCTCCGTCATCTGCTTCGTGGAGATCGTTACATCCCATTTTCCCGAGCATGTTTTTGATGATTTTTCTCATCGTGCTCATATCATCTATGATTAGTATCTTTTGTTTAGGGTTAAAGGCCATAATTTCTAGCTCCTGAATAAAAAGTTATGCTTTATTTTATAATATTATCGGAAAAGAACCTATTAAATTTTAATAAAAAATTACTGGAGTTTAGTGGTCATTCAATAATTTCTTTATTATGCCAAGGATAAATATTATACTTAATTAATCAAAGGATAATTAAAATGGGATTTCTTCCAATAAGAGTATCAACTTTAAAGAGTGATATCCAATTAGGTTTTGATGTTTATATTCAACTCCCTCATAAAGTGCTATTATATGCCAGAGGAAGTGATGATATTGAAGCCCATAGAATCAAGTATTTAAAAGGTAAAAAGGTCCGTAAACTTTTTATACAGGAGAGTGCGGAAAGTTCTTATCAGGCTTATATTGACCGCTGTTTAAGTGAAGCGATTAATGATGAGAGTACCAGTTTGGAGGAGAAGTCTTCGCTGGTTATTGGCGCGGGAGAAGCAACGGCTGAAAGAATTTATGAAGATCCACACTCTAAAAAATCTTACGATGCTGCTCAAAATACTGCAACTAATCTGATTAATGTGTTGGGGCAAAGTGATGAATTATTGCGAGGAATTTTTGATCATAAAATTGATGAAGAAAGCAAGTCCAATGATGCCCTCATGCAACGACATTCGGTAAATACTTCTTCGTTATGCATAAGTTTTGCAGAGTATTTAAAGTTAGATAAATCTTTAGTCGAATTTTTAGGCGTTGCGGGTCTTTTTCATGATATTGCTTATTCTCAATATGATGAGCAGAAGAAAGCCTTATTTTTTAAACCGATGAAAGAGATGGAGGCCGCTGAGCTGACAGAGTATAAAGAGCATCCTAAGGTTGGTAGCGTAATTTTACAAGATAAAGATTTTGCCAGCAAAGAAGTTATTGATCTGGTTTTAAGCCATGAAGAGAAAAAAAATGGAAATGGATTTCCAAATAAATTAACTCAGCTTACACCTGCCCAAGAGGTGATGTCTATTTGTGCTTTTTATGATCGAGAAGTAACTTGTTTGGGTAAAACGCGGGCAGAGGTCTTAGATGATTTTAATATGAATCAATTAGGAAATTACGAACTTGATATTATGAAAAAATTTAAAGCTTTTGTTAAAAAAGCAGGTCTTTAGCTAGCTATTAATAGCATGTTCTTGATAACATAGCTCTAAAGAAAAATCTCCTAAATCACAAGATAAAGTAATTTCAACAACTGTTGTTTTGGCAGGATATTTAATTTCGTGATTTTTACCTCTGACGGTACTCGGTGTGGCCATATCTATTTTATAGCCTAAGGGAGTTAACCCATTCTTTGCATTTCCCATGACGATGTTACATATCTCTGCTCCGGAGTCAGCAATATCTTCACAGTATTCTGTATATTCTTCAAATAACATTCTACCGGCAAGTTTAACATACATATCTTCAGGCCATGATATGGCCATTAAGCCTTTAAAGTCTTTTTCTTGGCCGTCTCTTTCGACTTTTCCATTCATCCCAATGAGAGCAGTTATATCACCGTGAGCAACATTATTTGTCTTAATTTTAGGAGAGTGAGCTGAAATCTTTGTTTGAACCATCATTTCAAATGTTTCAGAAAGGGCATCTAAAAATGGTTTGGAAAATTTTACAAAATAATTATCACTCATAATAATTAAACCTTTAATTGAGATTAGTAACAAAATCATTATCGAATATTTTGTTATTATACTTTATAAAATTTTTATCTCAAAGCTGAATTTTAATAGGTTAGTTCTGTACTACAGAAATCTTTGAATGGCCCTCTGTGCTTTTGGCCAGATGAATATTAATTGGAATTCGAGTAGTTAAGTCTTTGACATGGGAAATAATCCCAATTTGCTTGCCTGTATTTTGAATGACTTGTAATAACTGATAGACTTCGTCAATAGCTTCTTCATCTAAAGTACCAAAGCCTTCATCAATAAATAGGGAGTCAATTTGGGTAGAGCCTCTGGTAAGTTCTGCTAAGGCCATGGCCATTGCTAACGAGACTAAAAATGTTTCTCCACCTGATAATGTCGATATCTTTCTCATTTTGGCATCATGAAAATAATCAACAATGACAAACTCAGAGGCCATCTTATGAGCTTTATTTGTTTGACTTAATCCATATCGGCCTTGGCATAAAATCTTAAGTTCTGTATTTGTTTGTTCTAGTAGTAAGTTTTCAATAGTCGATAAAACATAATTTCGAAACTCATCTTTACCTATGACTTGATAAAGCTCATCTAATTTTGCCAGCTTTTCATTAATAAGCGTCAATTCAGAATTAAAAATTTTTATTTTTTCTTCCGTTTGCTTTTTTTGTTTATAATAACCAAGTTGCTCGAGATAGTTTTTTTCTTTTTCTCTAATTAATTTATTAAAAATTTCTACTTGTTGTGAAATTTCTTGAAATGTTAATTCTAATATATTCAAATCAGTTTTGTTTTCATCCATATTTATTAGCTTAGAAAAAATTTTTTCTAGGGAGCTAAACTGTTGTGGATTGGTTTGAAGACATAAAGGAGGGGTCTTTGTCACTTCAAAAAGTTCATAGATATAACTTTTTTTAAGGAGTTCTGTTTGTTCTAATTGCTCTAAGGTACTTTCAAGTTTGCTTTTGAGTTGGGCATATTCAATTTCATAAATTTTTATTTGATCTTTAATATTTACTACTTTTGAGTCTATTTCTTTTATTTCATTTTCCCATTGTTCCATTTCTCTTTTTGGGTCACCTGTCGATGTATTATTTTGCAAAAAGACAGTCAGCTGTTTTATTTTGTCTTCGATATTTTGCTTTTTGAAATCAATTTTTTGCTGTAAGGACTCTAGTTCTTCTTTATTTTGATTAAGGCTTTTTAACTCGATATTTAAGAGCATAGAGTTAGAGTCTAGATCGAGAAAATGTTGGATCATTTCTTTGTTGTCTTTTAAATCCTGAACAGTTTGGATATAAGAGAAAGCTTGATAATCTTTTATTTGATGGTCTTTATTTTGCTGTAGATTGTCGAGCTTTTGCTGTAAAACAACTTTGTTTTTTCTTAGTGATGTGACCTCTTCGGAGAGTTCTGTTTGGTCTTGTTTTTTTGATCTAAGTTGTTCCGTTAAAATATTTTTTTGCTGCGTTTGATCTAGAATGATATCTCGCTCTTCTTCTAGAACTAAGAGAGTCTTTTTGAGGTCGGAGTCACTAAGTGAAATTTTGTGCGCTATTTGTTCTTTAAGTTTTTCTATTAAAGAATTTTTAGCTTTAATCATTTTTTGTTGATTTTGTTGCGCTTTACTAAATTGATCTTTTGTTGTTGTCTTTTTTACTTCCCATTGTAAGTATTGTTTTTGTAAGGATGCTTCTCTCTCTTCTAGTAACTTGAGCTCATTTGTTAGATTATGATCTTCAGATTCGTGGGGAGAAAAATGACTAGTGGAAAGCTGTTTATCACTGTGGCAGACAACGCAGTTACCTTGTTCTTGAGAGGTTTTTTGACACAGGTGTATTGCAGCGTCGAGCTTAAACTTCTCTAATTCTTTTGTCTTTTTAGTCTTATTTATTTTTAGTGTATTGAGTTCTTCTTGAGTTAGATTTAATTCTTTATCTATTTGCGTGAGATTTACTTTTAACTCATCGAGAAGGCTTTTGTTCTTTTCTTCTTCCATATTGAGTTGAGAGTATTGATATGTTGTTTGTTCTAGTAATTTGATTTTTTGCTCTAGGTCTTGAGCTTTATTAGTGAGGTCTTTGTTGCTTAAAATTTCAAATTTTTTTTGAATCGTTTCTATATGAGAAGAGAGTTCACTTAGTTTGTTTTCTCGTGACTTTAGCTGTTGCAATGTGTGATTAAGATTATTTTGGGCCAAGTCTCGATCAGAATAATAGTTCATCATCATATCATAATATTTATCAAAACTTTTGAGCTTAGGAGATTGCAAAGTTTTTGACTTTGCTTTGAGCTTTTCTTGTTGGTGCTGAATCTCATTTTTTTGACTTTGAATTTGAGTGATCTTACTTGTCACATTTTTAAGTTGGTTGATTGATTCTTGTCGTTCAGCTGTAAGTTCTTGGCTTTGAGCCTGATATTGCTTTTTTTCCTCTAATTTGGTGAGTGATTCCAGTAAAAGAGGCTTTTTATTGGCAAAGTTGTCTTTTATTTGAAAAGATTTTTTTGTATAAATATTGAGTTGATCCAACGCCTCGTTTAGCTTGCGATTTATGCTTGTGATTTGTTCTTTTAAGTAATTTTTTTTCTCTTGATTTTTTTTGATTAACTGAAGTGCTTCTATTGTTTCTTTAAGATATTTTTTTAATTGAACAATTTGTTTTTCATCTTTTGAATAGTGCTGAAGTTCATTTTCAAGACTTGTAAGCTCTTGTTTTGTTAATACTTTTTTGTTAAAGGACTGAGTAAGGCCCTCAATAAGATTCGATTTTTCGTCTTTAAGTTGAACTTGGCGTTTTATTTTTTCTTTTAAAACATTCGAAATAAGATTTAAATCGTCTCCTTGATAAAACTTTTCAAGTATTTCTTTTCTTTGAGTGAAGTTACTTGTTAGGAACTTGGAAAACTGTCCTTGATTAAGGATTGTCGTTTTACAAAACTGAGTATAGGTGAGATTTGTAATTTCTTCTATGGGGGTATCGATTGCTTTTTCTGATGAGCTTTCTAGAACGAATATTTGTCGTTTGAGTTCTGGGTTTTTGAGAGGCTCTCCATTTTTTTTTGCTATTCTTTGTTTCCAATTGGCCTTATATTTTTTCCCTGATGAACTAAAAATTAATGACACTTCTCCTTCTGGCTTTCCTAGCGTAATAAAGTCAAACCCTGTTGAATTTTTTTTGTAAACTTTGCCATAAAGAGCAAGAGAGATACAATTGAGAATTGTGGACTTTCCAGCACCTGTTTGGCCCGTGATGGCAAATAGATGCGAATCTTGCATGATTTTATCAAAATTTATTTCATGCTCACCATCAAGTGAGGCCATATTTTTTATACTTAAATTATGAATTTTCACGATGAACCTCATCTAAGAGTTCTTGAAAACTCTTTTTAAGATCAGAAGGAACCTCTTTGCCATCATATTTATATTGGTAGTAGTTTTCAAAGAGTTCTTGAATATTTAATTCGTTTATCTGTCCATATGATAGTTTTTTCTCATTTGTTTGTGTCAGTGTAGGAATAAAGGATAAAAGTTCGACTGGATGGTTTTTGATAAGAGACCTTACATGATCAGCGATTCCTGATGCAGCTTGAGTGAATTCCATTTGAACTTCTAGATAGTAATAATGATTATCATCTATTGTTGCAAGAAATGATTTAATATCTTCGATAAAAAAATCTGTATTTGTCTTTATTTGTATGAGACTTTTTATGAGTGGGATATTAACTTCTTTGTATGTTAGGGATTTTTTTGTCAAATCAATTTCAATAATATTTTTGTTGTTTGATTCATTGAAACGTAGAGGAAGGGGAGAGCCTGAGTATAAAACAGGCTTTTTTGATGTCAATTTTTGTTTTTTATGAATATGTCCGAGTGCTACGTAATCAAAGTGCGGCAGAACCCATTCTAAGGGAAAATGGCTTAGTCCTGAAAGATGGATGGCATGTTCACTGCCTGTTGCCATAAAGTCGCCAAAACTATGATGAGCGACTAAAATTTTATGGTCTAGAGACTCTTGAGTCCAGCTCGAAAAAAAATCATTAAAAAAAACCTTGAGGCCACTTGGATCATTTTTCAAGCCTCTTTGCTCAAGTTGATTTAAAAGCTCGTAATTCCTGAAATAGGGCAGGAGTTTTAAAGCAATCTTTTGATCTTGAAAGCTGATTATATGTTCTAGTCTTGTAAGGTCTTTTTCGAGTCTTGTATAAACATGACAATTATGCTCTTCGAAAAAAGCCTTGGGCACCTCAAATAAGGCCGGCGAGTCGTGATTGCCTGTAATAATAACTGTTTGGAAGTTTTTGATTTTCCCCATCTTGTGAACTAAATTATAGAGCATCTTTTGTGCGCTATAAGGCGGTCCTGGAACATCAAAAATATCACCAGCAATAATTAAAAGATTGATATCGTTTTGTTGAATATATTGATAAAGCCAGTCTAAAAAGGCTTGATGCTCTTCTTCTCTTATGGCCTTAAAGAGTTTTTTTCCAAGGTGCCAGTCTGACGTGTGAATAATTTTAAAGATCTCTTTAGAAGACATCCTTAATCCTTAGAAGAATTTGGTTTTTTGTTATTCCTACGTGAACTGCCCTTAGAGTGATTATTTCTTCTATTATAATTTTTCTTCTTTGGATGACGATAAGTTTTTTTTGCTCTGTCATCTTTATCTTTACTTTGCATTTCGTCGCTGTTTTGTGTCGTTCCATGATCATCACGTTGAGGTGTTTGTGTACTCTTGTCTTCTGGCAACTGTGTGGACGATTTTAGTTTTTCTTGTTCTTGTTCTTGTTTGATCTGTTTGAGATCATCTGAACGGTCTCTTGGTGGAAGAAAGTCAGATATGTCTTCAATTGCCTCATGAGCATATTGTTTTGCTTTGAGTTTAAGTTTGTCCATATCCTTTTCGAATTGACGCGTTTTTTTTGCCTCTAAATCATTAAGCCCTACAACTGTCGCCGTTTCATCTGAGATATTGTCAAAATGTGTTGGGAATTTATATTCTCCATTTTTATAAGTTTTACTGAGTTGGTCATGGGTGTAGCGCTTAATTCTTCCTTTGTCTGTTAACAGATCAAACTGCTGACTAAGAATATTTAGTTTTTTGACTTTACCGCTATCGCCATTTTTTGTTTTTATAAGTGATCCCTCTTGAGGGAGTTTTTTTCGTTTTTGAGCGTAAACTTCGTCTTCATATTGCAAGCAGCATTTTAATTGGCCACAGACTCCGTTGAGCTTTGAATAGTTAAGACTAAGGTTTTGATTTTTGGCCATTTTTATTGAGACATTCCCATACTTAGAGAGAAAGGAAGAACAACAAAGTTCTCGACCACAGGGACCTATGGCCCCTTGAGATGCAGCTCTATCCCTTACTGATATTTGACGTAATTCGATTCTTAGTTTTAATTCTGAGACAAGGTCCTTAACTAAACCTCTAAAATCAACTCGTGCTGGGGCGACAAAATAAAAAACAACTTTTTTTCCAAATTGAGTAAACTCAACATGGGTGAGATTCATGTCAAGCTTATGTTTTTCAATTAAGTTTTGGCATAAAGTTTCAATTTCTTTTTGTTTTTTATAAATATCTATTTCATTACTAATATCATCTTCTGTTGCAGCTTTTGTGATACTTCTAAGTGGCAACATATCTTTGTGAAAAGCTAATTCATAGGGAAAAGAGTTAATATAACCAACGGCCATCCCACGGTCACTCATGGCCATAACTTTTTTTCCATAGGCTAAATTTCTTTGACCAAGTAAGAAAGCATAGGACTTGGCATGTCCTGGAAAACGCACTCGTACAAAGCGTAGGATTTGTCCTTCCGTAAATTTACAGTTATCTTCAGTGATTTCTTCTTTTACGGCAAATTTATTTTTTTTTCTTTTTTCTGTTTTGATTTCATCCTGATGATTATTTTCACCAGTATTTTCTTGTATATCATTCATGTTTAATTCCAAATAACCATCTAAATTGAATTAGTATTCTCTAGCGTCTGCGACGACTAGTCAAACCCTTAGTTTTGAAAGGATATGATAGATTTTGACATTTATTTGACTAGCTGAGTTATTAAATTTGATATCTTCTTGAATTGATTTAATGGCCTTAATCGTTTGTGCGTAGTGCTGATAATGTGATGAGTGTTGTTGAATGATGTCTAGAGTAAGTGTACAGAGTTTATGAGGTGTTAAATCATTTTTTTCAACAAAGTCCAGAAACTCGATTAAAGAATGCGACTTAATAAGAAATTCTTTCCATTGAGGATCAAGTTGAGCTTTTTGAGTCGGGATTTTTAATTGAATCGCTCTTGATTCAATGGTGGGGAGAATTTTTACTTTATGATCATTTATAAGAAATGCAGTAAGGGCAACAGGCGGTTCTTCAAAAGTTTTAAGTAATTTGTTGTAATGATTTGTTGATATCTTCTCACATTCGGGGATGATGAGAAACTTTTGGCCAAGCTCTAAAGCTTGAAAACTTAAAAACTGATAGATTTGTTGGATATGTTCTTGCTGATAATTTTTTTTGTCATTTGCATCTAGAATAAGTATGTCTTGGGCGTTTTCTAATTTTGAAGTATTTATATTTGTTATTTGCGCCAATAAGTCTTTTATCCATTCTAGGCATTGATGATTTTCATTGGAGTAAGTTGCTTCTAGAATATAGAGTGAAGCGAGTGTCTTGTTGTGTGCTTTATTTTTTAAAATACTCTGTAGGTTTGTGCTCATAGGAGATTTCCAAGATGAGTTTTAATTTGCTGCGCAACATTTTCAATTGTGTTGTCAGCAGCAATGACTTTAACCCGGGATTTGAAGTTTTCAACACAGAACTCATATCCGTTTATAAGCTCTTGGTAAAAGTCTTGGTCTTCTTTTTCAAAATAATCTTTGTTTTGCCCTCTAAGTCTTTGGCGTTGCATGGAGAGGTTTAAGTTTATATCTAGGTAAAATGTGAGATTAGGGAGAATATTTAACGGGCTATGGTGATGAATTTTTAGAATTGTTTCAACTCCAAGCTTTCGCGCAAACCCTTGGTAGGCGATTGAGCTGTCTATATATCTATCTATTATAACAATATGTTTAGGTTGGGATAAAAATGGTAATATTTTATTTTCTAAGAGTTGGGCCCTTGATGAGGCAAAAAGTAAAGCTTCACTTAGAGGGGAAATCTTTTCATTAGATGTTAGAATAACTTCTCTTAATTTCTCTCCAAAATGAGTCCCTCCAGGCTCTCTTAAGAGTAAAACCTTATAACCCTGAGTAATGAGATCTTCTTTGAGAAGATTGATTTGAGTCGTTTTTCCACTGCCTTCAATTCCTTCAAAGCTGACAAAATAAGAGTCTTTGGCATATTGATCCTTGAAGGGTTTTACAAGGTCAGTTAAGTTTGTGGTTTTTTTCATGTTGGGAAGATAGCATAATTTTTCTTGAATTGTAAAAATGCTTGTTTTTAGCAAATAAGCTTATTGATGATTATCTATAAACTTCTTGACGCATATCATCTGGATAGTCTTCTTCTAAGATTTCTTCATCGTCAAAATATTCTTCTGGAACTTCTTGTTCATCAAGTAATTCGCCATCAAGATCATATTCACCTGATAACTCACGTGTTATTTCTCTTTGGATTTCTGGGTCATTGATATCAATTCTTTCTTCAGTTTGATCGACAGTATTAGCGTAATCAATATTTCTTTCAACTCGACGGGATCTTGGGGAAGAAGTTCTTGATCTTCTTTCACGCTTGGGAGGGCTTGGTCTTGTTACGGTTGGACGATACCTTTTGGGCTCGACTCTTTTGCGTGTTACTGGCTTAATTCTTTTATGTTGAACTTTGGTCTTAGGAGGTTGTTTTGTTTCAACCGAAGCAGGTTTTCTTAAATTCCTATTTGAGTTATCGATACTTTTAGGGTCTGTTTTCGCTTCGATTCTTTTTTGAGACTCATTCGTACTTTGAATAAAAACTGTCGTCGCAAAAATAATAAGTGTCATGGTAGCAAAAACTGTAACGTAACTTTTTAGTTTTGATTTAGGTGTATTATTGTCTTCAGTAAGAGTCGTTTTGGTTTTTTTAGTCGTTGAATCAGAGGTGTTCTTGGAGTGTCCAATATAAGCTAATTCTATAATAGCATCTTCTTGTTGCTTGGCTTTAAGTATGTCTTCTTTGGTTTTGGCCATCTTTTCTAGAAGCTCTGGAGCAGGGGTGAAGGGTAATTCTTGATTTGACTTTTTCTCTCGTCGGTCAAATGCATGGTGTTCGTAAAGTTTTATCCATGACTCTCCCTTATCAAGTGATACTTGTGAGCTGGGAGATATTTGTCCATTTTTTAAAAAAGCTTGAACTTCATTTTTGTGATAAGGTCCATTTTTTTGTCCGTTAATCATAATATAAAACTCATCTGATTTGATGAGATTTTGGGCAGACATAAAAGCTGGTTTTCTTCTTTGAAAATAAGAAACTTTAAAAGTTTCAAACCATTTTTCACTTTCGAGATTGTATACTTGTGTATTTTCAAATAAATGTTGATGATTACCGGTATAAGTTTTTAAAGACTCTGTATCAAATGGACCTAAAATTTCTTCAGATTCTGTTCGCACCATCCAAAGATCCGTCAAAGAAACTGAGCGTTCTTTAATTTGTTGGTCTGTTAAGGGCTTTAAATCTATTTTTTTCTTTAATTCATCCATGATAAAACCTCATTGTCTCTTGAGACTTATCGATAAATACTGGCAATAACTTTAAATAATAATGATTGTGAAAAACTTGCCGATTTGTTATAAATACATTCTAAAGGTGTGAAATTTATGAACTTAGAAGATAAAGTGCAAAAAGTAATAGAGCGTTTCAATCAATATAAAGATTGGGAAGATAGGTATAAAGAATTAATAAAATTTGGTAAAGAGTCAAAAGAATACTCTTGTGATGATCAAGTTGAGAAGTACCAAGTCAAGGGCTGTCAGTCACAAGTATGGTTAAAACCACAGTATGAAAATGGGCGAGTAGTTTTTACTTCTGACAGTGATGCAATGTTGGTTAAAGGAATCGTTGGCGTCCTGACATATGTTTACTCAGATGCAACGCCAGATGAGATATTGGCCCTTGAGCCGGATTTTTTGAAGCAAATCGGTATTACGGAACATTTATCGATGAATCGAACTAATGGATTGGCCAGTATGCTCAAGCAAATTAAAATGTATGCACTTGTCTACAAGTCTTTATACGATAAAGGGGTGATGGATGCCAATGCTATCTAGACCAAGAAGAAATAGAAAAAATACGGCCATAAGAGATTTAGTAAAAGAGAATCAACTACAAGTTACTGACCTTATTATGCCACTTTTTATTATTGAAGGACATAATAAAAAAGTCCCTATTGAATCTATGCCTGGCCAATATCGATACACTTTAGACTTACTTATACAAAAAGTTAATGAACTCTCATTACTTGGAATAAAATGTATCGCCCTATTTCCAGTTATTGAGGAACATTTAAAAACTAAAGATGCAAAAGAGGCATATAATCCCGATGGTCTTTATTTAAATGCTATTAAAGAAATTAAAAAAGCTTGCCCTGAAATTCTACTTATGACGGATATTGCTCTTGATCCTTATTCTAGTGATGGACATGACGGTCTTGTTGCAGCTGATGGAGAGATTTTAAATGATGAAACTTTAGAGGTGCTTAAAAAAATGGCCGTTGCGCAAGCTCGAGCAGGTAGTGATATTTTGGGTCCTTCAGATATGATGGATGGTCGAATTGAAGCCATCCGAGTTGCTTTAGACGGGCAGGGCTTTGAACATGTCTCGATTATGGCCTATACGGCCAAGTACGCCTCAGGTTTTTATGGCCCTTTTAGAGATGCACTTGATTCAGCTCCAAAGGCTGGAGATAAAAAAACTTATCAAATGGATTTTTCTAATGGGAAAGAAGCTTTAAGAGAGCTTGCCTTGGATGAAGCAGAGGGAGCTGATATCGTGATGATTAAGCCCGGTTTGAGTTATTTAGATATTGTTTATCAAGTTTCACAAAATACTGTTCTTCCAGTTGCCGTTTATAATGTGAGCGGAGAGTATGCCATGGTTAAAGCCGCTGCTGAAAGAGGCTGGGTTGACGGTAGGATGATTATGGTAGAGACATTAACTGCTTTTAAACGTGCAGGAGCAAAAATCATTCTGACTTATTTTGCCGAAGAAATGGCCACATTGCTTAAAAAAAATTAAAATAGCTAAATGCATATTGTTATTGTTAGATTTTCTAGTCTTGGAGATATTGTTTTACAGACGCCATTAATCTCTTGGTTGAAGTATAGTTATCCTACGTGCAAGATTTCATTTGTAACTTCTTCTTCATTTGCACCTGTTTTAGAGGGGCATCCTCATATTGATCAAATTCTGACTATTGACCGTAAACGGGGAGTTGAGGACATTAAACAGCTTTGGATGCTTTCTTGCCAATTAAGAAAAGATAAGTCGCTGAGCCTTTTGATCGACTTGCATAATACTTTACGTGCTAAAGTCATTCGTTTTTTTTGCTATCAGATTCCAAGTTTAGTTGTTGATAAGCGTAGTTTTAGGCGCTTTCTACTGATTAAGTTTAAGATTGATTTACTTAAGAACTTAGAGTCTCATCATGAAAGAGTTATTAATGATTTTAAATTTCTTTTTAAAAAAAGTTTAGAAGCTAAAGAGGTGGAAGTAAATAATCAAAATACATCTCAACGTCAAACGATCGGCCTTACGTCGCTAAAAGGCTCGTTCTTAACTCTTGAACCAATCATTCAGGGCAAGTATATTGTCATTTCACCTGTGGCTTCATTTGCATCTAAGCGATGGCCCTTAGAATCCTATAAAGATTTGGTAAAAAAAATTTTAAACGATAAAGATTTAAATCATTACAAAGTTGTTTTAGTGGGAGGCCCTGCAGATGATTATTGTGATGTTTTCAATACAGATCCAGAATTGAGACATGAGCGTTTTTTGAATTATCAAGGTAAAACTTCAGTGGGCGAGTCGGGGACAATTTTGTCTTATGCAGACGTGACGATAACGAACGACACTGCAAGTGCTCATATTGCAGAAGCTTACGGCCGGGCCGTTATCTCGTTGTTTGGTTCTACATCTCCTAGTTTTGGGTTTAGGCCACATTTAGCTCAATCGAAATATCTTTATAAAAATATAACATGCAGTCCATGTTCTGGTACTGGTAAAAGAAAATGCTTTCGATTAGAACATTATTGTATGAAAGAAATTCATCCAGAACAGGTTTTTCAAGTTTTAAAAGAAACTCTTGAGAGTGTTTATGTATAAACTGTATTTATTTTTTCGTTTAGCTCTTTACCCATTTTTAAGATATCTTCTCCCATTTTTTTCTCAACAAGCTCAAAAGAGATTGGAGTTTGAGCTTAAAAATGAACTAAGTTCTCACAATTGTGGTCGTGCCGACTATGCTTTTGAAGTATCTTCTGAAGGAGAATTAGAACAAGTCAAACCTCTTTTATTAGAGGTATTAAACCTTGATAAACAAGTAGAGCTTATTTTTTGTTCTGAAAGTGTTGAGCATAGAGTCCTAGACTTAGCAAGAGTATATCCAAAGCTTCGGATATTCCGATTGCCTATTTTAAGTTTCCATCCCTTTATAAGAAGACAAAATACAGCTCTTTGGTTAACTGCGCGAACGCTCATTTTATGTCGTTATGACTTTTTTTATGAACTTATTTATTATGGTGCTAATAAAGCCAGTAGTTTTATTCTTGTTGCTGGTTCAATGAAAAACTTTTGCCGTAAAAATTTTATGGTGAAACAGTACTTACTTTTTTGTTATCGACAGTTTTCTAAAATTATTGCATCGACAAAAAATGACTATAAACTTTTTCTTAGCTATCAGGTAAAGACTGAAAGTCATTTGGATTATTTTGATTTTAGAGTTTTAACTATTTCCCAAAGAGTTGCTCATAAAACGAAAACACTGACTCAAAAATTTCCTATTTTTTTTAATTTTGAGTCTTGGATGCAGCAACAAAAAAAACAAAAAGTTATTATGGGTAGTTTATGGCCACAGGAGGTTGAGGCATTTAAAGAGCATGGAAAAGATCTTGTCAGTCGAGATATTGTTTGTATTGCACCCCATAAGCTCGATACTGAGCATATGTTGGATCTTAAAAATAGATTTAAAAAACTTAGTATACCTGTTTATGTTATCTCTAATCTGCTTGATGAAAATGAGCTGAGTCAGCTTTTTAAGCTTTATGAGCGTGAGAAAGGAGTTTTTCTTTTTGATGTAAAAGGTGTTTTATGTGAGCTTTATAGTAGTTTTGATTTCGCTTATGTTGGTGGTGGATTTGGAAGTTCTGTGCATAGCCTTTTAGAACCTTATTTAAGTGGATTAATTGTTTTTTGTGGTCCCCGTGTTCATCGTTCTACGGAATATTCATATATTAAAGAGACTTCTCCTGCAACTTTAATTAAATTAGAAAAAATCTCCCAATTATTAAATGAGCTTATAAGAATTGAGTCTTCTCAAATACAAAAACAAAGTTTAAACTTAGATGTANCCATGAAGCACTATGCTCGTATAAAAGCTTGGCTTGAGGTTTTAAAATAAGGGAGTTATGTTAAGAAAGTCTTACGGCCAAACTATCATTGGTATGAATTATTTATCCATTATTTATGGAATTGCCTCTTTAAACCAAGATAAAAGTACCTTAATTCTCGATGACCCAAATCTGAGCTTTGCAAATCAGTGGCATTTAAATATTGGAATGCTGGAAAGAAATCTTTTAATTGAAATAGGACAACAAAATAAAATTGAAGATTTGATTAATCTCGATAATTATTTAGTAGAGCAAAATACTATATTTTATATTAATGATAAAATGATAGAACTATGTCATTCGCCCTATTCTAATATTAAAGAATTGGCCCGAAAGTTTCCTGCTTCTTTCTCGGATGTTTATCAAACTAAACTGGTTCATATAGAGCCAGAAGTATTTGATAAAGAGTTCTTTATTTATTTAGAATATGTTGCCCATAAGTCTTTTGCTAATTTGGATAACCAGAATGTACATAATTTATTTGAACAAAAACTCAGTGACGAATTGGCGGCTGTTTTTGAAAGTTTTTTTCGTTTTATTGAGCGAGATGAGTTGGTAACAAAACAATTACATTATGTTTTACAAATGACCTATCAAGCAGTTTTTTCTTCTAAAAAAGAAGACTTGGAGTCAAGATATTTAATGTTGTCTTTATTGGCTCCAAGATATGTTGTTGATGCAAATAAGTTGGAAGAGGACTTACTTTTAGTCTATCGCGAGCGCGGTGGAGATTTACGTCAAACTCAAATTGCTGACTGGGGCGTTGCTGACTCTAAGCTCAAGTACTTGTTACTTGCTGAGGTTGATGGTGTTGTTCAAGTCGATCAAACGCATTATTTTGCTCAAAAAACTGATGCTTTGCCTTTTGAAACAAAAAATGGTGCAGAACAGTTTTTGGCCATAGGCCTCAAAGGAAATCTTAATCATGATTTTGTCGATATTTTTAAGGATAAACGCATTCTTTTTTCTTATGAGAAAAGGATAGGAAGCGATTTTCCACATTGGGAGCTTAAAATTGATGGAAATGGTAATTTTTCAGCTATTTATGCTTATGCAGATGCTTTAGGAACTAAACCCAGTTTTTATTATACTCATGCTCTTGAGGATTTATTTCGCTCTTGTGAGTCTATTTTGCCAGGCTTACAGCGAAGTGACTGGATTGCAAATACCAAATTATTTATGACTGAAGATATTTGGTTTCAATATCCACCTCAGGCAAAAAAAGAATTATCTCAGTTTAAACCAAATAATTTCAAAGACTTGTACGATAAAGAAAGTAGAGTGCATATACAAAAGATTTATCATTGTGGTCCTAACCGTTCAAAATCATTAGGCCTTTATTCTTACCTACTTGATCTGTTTTCTGATTTCTTAGATAATTGATTTATGAATTTAGCTAAATTTAAAACTTTGTTTTCTAATTCCAAGGGCCAAACTATGGTCGAGTATACTTTACTAATTCTAGTGGTGGTTTTAATCATTAATGGCCTCTTTAAAATACTAAATGAACGTCTTATTGATGGACCAAATTCTTTACAAAATAGCTACTTAGGAGCTTATCAAAAAATGTTTACTGGGCATAATGCCAGTTTTCAGGGACAGTACAAAAACTTCACAATTAGACGTTAGTTTCATATCAACTTCTCATATTTTCATGTAAATTTTACACGCTTTAGGAGAAATGCTGTATTGCGTTATTTTTTGGCGGTATGATAGAAATGTGTTTATTTATTCGAGGAGTAATGTATGAAAACAACAAAGAAAAAGTTAGCGCTTGCTCTTGTTGTCACAATGACAAGTTTTAGCGCAGCAATGGCGAATCAAGGTGGGGATCAAGCCTATTTAAATAATGACCCCATTGATATTAATGGTTATGTTCAAGAACAACCTTCTGTTAGTGACCAAGAGCTTGAGACGGTTAAAAATGAACTTAAAAAGCAAGAAAATGCTATTATCATTAATAAAGAAAAGAAGAAAAAATATAATCAATTATCTCGTTCTACAGAGAAGTTAGCCGATGTTACTGAGGATATGATTGAAGAGCGTAAAGAGTCACAAGAGACAATTGATCGTTATAATAAAAAGATTGATTGTTTAATGGCCGAAGGTTTTAAAGAAGGCTGTGAGGAATTTGTAAAGGCTCCAAAAAAAGATGAAGTTGTTGTGCAACAAGCTGCCCCTGTCGTTGAAGCTCCTTTAGAAAAACCTGCTCAAAAAGGTGATAATTTTGGTGAAATGATTAAGGTTCTGCCTTATACAGGTTTCACGACTATGATTTCTGATAACGAAACTTTAGAAGCCGGACTTTTAGGCGGGGTTAAAGTCGAAACAAATATAAACTCTCGTTTTAGTATTGGTATTGGTTTTAATTATACAACGATGTCGACTGAGGACTTTGGTGGTAATAATTATCTTGATCCAGGATACGTTGATTATTATCAATCGTACTATGGAGGCAGAGATATTGAGTATTCAAATATGAACTTTGATATTTACTCTAAGTTTTTTATCTCAAAAAATGAAAGATTTCGTCCTTATATTGGTGCTGGTTTAGGTTATAATAGAAATACTTTAAAGTACTCTAATAACGGATCACCGAATCCTTATTATAATCCAGGCTCTTCTTCACAATTCTATGGGTATAATTTTGGTAATGAAGAAGTGTCCTCAAGTAGTGTTAACGTAGAATTAATGGCCGGTTCAGAGATGAAGTTTACTGATACAATTGGTGCAAATGTAGAGTTTAATTATATGCGAGCATTAGGAGGTAATTTATCTTCTAAAAATGGTATTAATCGTCTGTATGCACCTGATCAACAAAGACTTGAAGATCTTTCAGATGAGCTAACCGAAGCTAATGTTTTAAGTATTTTTGCAGGACTATTGATAGAGCTTTAAGTAAAAAGCTTTAGGATAGACTTTTCTCGAATAAATTGGCCCTCGATGAGGGCCATTTATATTTTTATGGCCTAGCTTAATTTTTAATAATTCCCTTAACATAAGTAAAGTCTACTGGTACTTTTAAAACAAATCCATTAGAATTAAGTGATACGTTTTAAATGAAATGGAGTTCTTATGAAACCAGTATACCTAGTTAAAGGCAATCGATCACCTCAAGCAAAGTCAGGGACTATCTTAAAAGATGTCGCAGCACCGTATTTAGGACATTATTTGATAAGAGATATCATGGATCAAACCTCAATCCCTAATGATCAAGTTGATGAAGTTATTATTGGAAATACGGGGAATCCTGCTAAGTATCCCAATGTTGGTCGTGTTATTGCTTTAGAAGCCGGTTTGGATAAAAAAACCAGTGGCTACACTGTGCATCGTAACTGTGCTTCGGGTATGGAAGCTGTTTCTCAAGCTTTTGTCAAAATTGCTTCAGGTAGAAGCGATATTATTTTTGCTGGTGGAGTTGAGAATATGTCTCAAATGCCCCTTTTGTATAACGAGGATATGACTGACTTCTTTATTGATCTTATGAAAGCTAAATCTTCAACAGATAAGATGAAGGTTTTAAGCAGTTTTAGGTTACCCCATTTGAGTCCAGTTATTTCAATTGAGCAAGGCCTTACGGATCCATTTTGTGGTTTAAATATGGGACAAACAGCAGAGAAACTGGCCAGAGAGTTTAAATTTAGTCGTACGCAACAAGATGAGTTTGCTAATAATTCTCATCATAAAGCCGTAAGAGCACAACAAGAAGGTAAATTAAAAGACGAAATTGTTAGTATTATAACTGGAAAAAAGTTGGATAGTTTGATTAGTGAAGACAATGGCCCTAGAGCGGATTCTTCATTAGAAAAATTGGCCAAGCTTAAGCCTTATTTTGAAAAGAAAACTGGAACAGTCACAGTGGGTAATGCTTGTCCTATTACAGATGGTGGTTCTATGTGGCTTTTATGTTCAGAAGAAGCTGTTAAGAAGTATAATTTAGAACCAATGGCCCGTATGGTTGATTTTCATTTTCACGGTCTTGAGCCAGAAAGGATGGGGTTAGGTCCAGTTCTTGCTATGGATGGTGTTTTAAAAAGAACTGGGATGAGTTTGGACCAAATGGATTTAGTTGAGATTAATGAAGCATTTGCAGCTCAGGTTTTGTCTTGCTTGGAAGTGATGAAAAATAAAAAATTATCAGATCGATGGAATGTTGATTTGCTCGGAGAGCTTGATCAGTCTAAGCTCAATGTCAATGGTGGTGCCATTGCACTAGGTCACCCTGTTGGTTCAACTGGATCAAGGTTGATGGTCACTTTGGCACACGAATTAGGGCGAAGAAAAGCGAAATATGGCTTAGCTTCTCTTTGTATCGGTGGCGGGCAAGGTGGTGCAGTTATAATTGAAAATTTAAACCAATAGGATAAGTGATATGAATAATAAAAAAATTAGTATTGAACAAAAAGAAGGTATTTATTATTTAGGTTTTGGCGAACATGAGACAAAATCACTGACAGTTATTTCGGAAGAGACATTATTAGAAATGGATGAAGCCTTAAGTGAGATTAAGGGAGATAAAAATGCGAAAGGGCTTGTGCTTTTTTCACACAAACCAGGATGTTTTTTGGCCGGCATGGATGTAAGCGTTATTCAATCATTAACTTCTGAAATTGAAGCTTCACAGGGCTGTGAAAAAGGGCAAGAAGTTTTTAATAAGTTGGAAGATTTAAAAATTCCTACCATGGCCCTTGTTGATGGTGTTTGTTTAGGTGGTGGATTAGAAATGGCTTTAAGCTGTGATAAAATCATATGTTCAGATAATAAAAAAACGGCTTTAGGTTTACCTGAAGTGATGTTAGGTGTTTTACCTGGCTTTGGTGGTACGTATCGTTTACCTCGTAAAATTGGTTTAACCACTTCATTAGATTTATTACTAACTGGAAAGCAAGTCAAAGCTAAAAAAGCAAAGAGAATGGGCTTAGTAGAGGCAGTTATGCCGGCGGAAAGACTTTTAGAAAAGGCTGCAGAGTATCTCTTTAAAAAGGAGAGTCATAATAAAACATTCCAAGAAACACTTACTGAAAAGGCCAGTGAAAACTTTTTGGCCAGAGGAGTGATTTTTAGAAAGGCCCGTCAAACTGTTTTAGAAAAAACAAAAGGGTTTTATCCTGCGCCGTTAAAAATTTTAGAACATCTTGAAGCTAGTTTTGGAAAAAGAAGATCTTCTTATCTTTCTAATGAAGCTCGAATGTTTGGTGAGCTTTCACAAACTTCTCAGTCTAAGGCTTTACAACACGTTTTCTTTTTACATGATAATGCAAAAAAATTAGAACAAAAAGATAAAATCTCTTCTGTTAGACAAGGTGCTGTTTTAGGTGGGGGAACGATGGGAGGAGGAATTGCTTGGCTAATGGCAAATTCTAATCAATCGCCCATTCTTAAAGATATTAATTTAGAAGGCTTAGAACTCGGTCTTAAGCAGTCATCAAGTGTCTTTGAGAAAGCACTCAAAAGAAGAAAAATAACTAAGGATGAGTTTGAACGCAAGCAAAGATCTATTAAACCATCACTAAGTTTTGATGGGTTTCAACGAAGCCATTTAGTTATTGAAGCTGTCGTTGAAAATATGGATATTAAAAAGAAAGTTTTTTCAGAAGTTGAAAACTATGTTTCGGATGACTGTTTGCTTACCACGAATACTTCTTCATTAAGTATCAATGAAATGGCAAAAGCATTAAAAAATTCTAGTCGTTTTGCTGGACTTCATTTTTTTAATCCTGTTAATAAAATGCCACTGGTCGAAATTATTCGTCATGAAGGGGTTAGTGAAGAAACAATTAACAGACTATATAAATGGGTTTTAGACGTTAAAAAAACACCAATTGTTGTTAATGATTGTCCAGGATTTTTAGTGAATAGAATTTTAGCTCCTTTTTTAAATGAGTCAGCCTACTTACTTGAGCAAGGAGTAAGTATTGAATCTATTGACAAAGCAGTCCTTAATTTTGGTATGCCAATGGGTGCATGTCGATTGATGGATGAAGTTGGAATTGATGTTTGCTCCCATGTTGGTGAGATTATGGAAGCAGGGCTTGGACCAAGGGCCAAAGCCAATCAACTCTCACATAAAGCAGTGGAGGCTGGGCTACTTGGTAAGAAAAATGGCAAGGGGTTTTATCTTTATGATGACTCAGGAAAACAACAAGATATTAATCCTGATATTCTTAAACTCTTACCAGATCAGAAAACAGAGATGGATGAAACAACAATCCAAATGCGACTTATTTTACCTATGATTAATGAAGCAGCTAATATTTTAGATGAAAAAATAGTTGATTCTGCTGATACTGTTGATTTAGGGTTAATTTTTGGAATTGGCTTTCCACCTTTTAGAGGAGGTCTTTTAAAATATGCTGACTCTGAAGGATTAGAAAGGATTAAAGGGGCAATTGAAAAATTTGCTTCTGAAGTTAATGAGCAGAGATACGAGTTAAGTCCTTATCTAAAAAAGCTAGTTGAGAATAAGCAAAAATTTTATGAGTTATAAATAGTGTTTCCAGTTAGTCTTTTTTCTTATTTTTTTGCACATATTTTTAAAAGTCGGACAAGGCAAAAACTTATTTTATTGGCGATTATAGGTTTGCTGATCTCGTCTTTTTCTCTTGCTGTGCTTCAAGGAGTTATGGGGGGCCTGCAAAATGGTCTCATTAAGCGCTCAAAAAATGTTCATGGTAAAGGCTATATTGATATTACAAGACTTGCTCAAGCTGAGAGAGATGATCTTGTTTTAAGACTAAATGAGATAAATGTAGATTTTGTTCCTGAACTTGAGTTAGAGATGATGGTTCAAAGTGGTAATTTTATTTCACCGATTGTTCTTCATGGTATGGATTTTAAAACTTTTGTGCCAAAGTTTTTAGAGAATAAAGATAAAACACATTTGGTTATAGGTAGTGACTTGGGGCGAAAGCTCAGAAGTTTTTACGGTTCAAAGTTATTACTAACGTCCCCTTCACATTTATCACTTATTTTTCAAGAAGTCCCGATGCAGTCTTCTATTTATATTTCTGATTTTTTTAGCAGTGAACTTCCTGAGATCGATAGTCTACATGGCTGGGTAAGACTTAGCTTCTTGCAAAATATGATTCGCAAAAAAACTTTTAATAAATTTCGTATTTATAGTGACTCTAAAGAGGAAATTTTTGAGCTGATTAACAAATACAATTTGAATGTAAACTTTGTTTCATGGGAAGAACAAAACTCAACCTTAGTGAGGGCCTTAAATTTAGAAACACGTGTGATGTTATTTCTCTTTGTTGGAATGAGTTTTTTGATTGGTATATGTATCACTTCAGGGTTTCTTATCTTTTATAATAAAGTTAAGATAGATTTAGCATCATTTTGGATTTTAGGTTTGTCTAGAGAATCATTGTTAAAGCTCGTTTATTGGTTTGGGCAATTTATTACTGTCTTCTTCTGCTTATTAGGAGTTTTATTAGCTTTGGCCTTCCTTATTCTCTTGGATACAAATCAGTTCATTTTAATGCCTGAGCATTTTGTTGAAAGAAATATCCCCGTTAAAATTGATTTTTTTAGTATGCTAATTTCTTTTTTAGTGCCTTATTTTGTTGCCTCTCTTTTTACGCATTATACTTTTAAAATTTTTAAGAGAGAGAATAATTCATTTGTTTCACT
This sequence comes from Halobacteriovoraceae bacterium, assembly GCA_002706205.1. Lineage (GTDB taxonomy): Bacteria > Bdellovibrionota > Bacteriovoracia > Bacteriovoracales > Bacteriovoracaceae. The sequence goes on along the minus strand of PAKC01000092.1, from coordinate 1,844 downwards.
TATTAGAAAAGTTTCTCATTAATTTCTAAAGAATCGGAAAAAATTTCCGTTGAGTAGGTTATCTTTATTATAAGAAGGAGCCTATGAGCAAGAAACTTAATACCGAATTAAAATGGCCATATTGTGATCTTGTAGACGGAAGATGGAATGATTATTATAAAGTTGATAAGAATGCACCTTTTTATTTTAAAATTAATGATAATGCAACTCTTATGAACTCTGTTAGAGAGGCGATAAAAAAGAATCAGGACTTTTCATTTTTATTTAACCACGCAGAAACTTATATCAATAAATTAAAAGATATTCGAGTATGGCTTAAGTTAGATGATCAAGTTATTCAAATGAATGTTTATGATATTTATATTGGCCTTATGAGGCATTTTAGAGATAGCTCATTTGAAGATCAACTTTTTAATAGTAATGAAATTTCTTTTGTTGGACCTTTGGGACCTTTTAAACATATGACACTTGTAGAATGCCTAAATAGTAATGTTGTGGGTAAGTTTATTTTTACTCATGTTCTTAGAAATAAGATTCCTGCTCGAAAATTACGAGTTTATACTAAGGGGAAAATACTAATTCAGTTTGGAAGTGATTATGATATTTCAGAATATATTGAAATAAGACAAATCACTGACACAGGAATTCTTTTTTCATCTAAAAATGACATTTTATTAAACACACTTGAAAAAAGTGAGATGATAAAGTTTTATATTTGTACTGAATCATTAAGCCACTTTATGACAAATGATTTAAGCCAAGCGCAAGCAGTGGATGATTTTTTCTATACAAATAACGAATTACGGTATTTTTATATTAAAGAAGATAAGGTCTCTAAGACATTAAGCTATCGCTCAGGTGAAGATAATGAAATTTATTTTTTTTGTCGTTATCATGACATGTTGGAGTCAGATACAAGTGAAATCTTTCGAAGCTTTGTTCAAAAAATGAATATGTATTTTTCAGCCTTAGTATGAAAGAGTTTTCTTTATCATCAATTTAGTAGAGGGCGGTTAATACTCTTTTAATTCGTTTGTTTTTTATTATAATCAATGTCATACGCAGCAGACTGGTCAAGACCTTCACGACGTTTATCATATCTTTCTGTTGTCGTGATTTTGGAATGGCCAGCAAAAATGGCCACATCTCTAATCGGGGTTTTTTGAGTATCTAAAAGATGAGAAATAGCTGTGGCCCTGCAACTATGTGGGCTTACTTTTTTGTTAATAGAACATTCTTTAGCATATTTTTCTATGATTCTATAAATTGTGGAGCCATTGACGGGAGCAGAATTTTTACCTTTTTTAGCCGTTTGAATCAAAAAGTCATCTGGTTCAAATTGGATACCGAGGTTGGCCATTGCATCGAGATAGTTTTTTAATTCATTGATAAGATCTGGTGCTAAGGGGAGATGACGAGCTTTATTTCCTTTACCTTTAATTTTAAGAACGTAATGGCCCCTTTCTTGGTAGAAGTCTTTGATTTGAATTTTGGCCAATTCACTTCTTCTTAAACCTAAAGAAAATAGTAAACATAAAGTTATTCTGTGAACTTTTCCTACTTTTGTGGTGAGGTCTGGGGCCTCAATCATACGAATGACTTCATCATCATCAAATGCTAATGTAGGTGTTTCAGTTTCAACCTTTGGTAATTTTACTATATCAAGAGGGTTATGGTCGATTAATTTTAAGGCCATTGACCACTTTATAAATGAGCGAATGGCGACAAGTTTGCGGTTTATCGTGGCACTTGAGTACTTATCATTGATAAGCTCATCTCGATATATTTGAAAATGTGCTCCTTGAATTTCGCTTGGATGGTTAATTTTTAAACCACCTTTGGCA
>PAKC01000091.1 GCA_002706205.1 Halobacteriovoraceae bacterium | reverse complement strand
TATGGATCTGCCCACCATCAAAAATGGATGCCGACCAACTTACGCGCGAGGGATATTACTCACAATTTGCCGCAGCAGGCGCTCGACTTGAAATGCCTGGGTGCTCTCTTTGCATGGGAAATCAGGCCAGAGTCAAAGATGGTGTCACTGTTTTTTCAACTTCAACCCGAAACTTTAATAATCGAATGGGAAAAGATGCAAGAGTTTATTTAGGTTCAGCTGAACTAGCTGCTGTCTGTGCTTCATTAGGAAAGATTCCTACTAAAGAGGAATATTTGACAATGGTAAGCTCGGCAGTTGAAGGTAAAAAAGATGATATTTATAAATATCTCAATTTTCATTTAATTAAAGACTTTTCTATCGATGAAAAAACTGTCTAAGTGATTTAAACTACTCTAGTTCTCTAGAGTAGTTTAGCTTTTTTCTAAACTATATATTCTTATTGCCGATAAGGCTTTTATGGAAAAAGTTATTGCAAAACTTGGAAAAGAAAATCATCTCAATAGTCTTATGAATAGACTACCTTTTCTTACGCTCATCTACGCTCTTCAATGTTTGCTTGTTTATCATATGGCCAAAGAGATTAATCTTGGTGACTTTGCATTATACATGGGATTATCCCTCATCTTTCTTATATGCTCACTTTTTATCTATGATAAATATCATCACATTTTATTGTATAAAGATCATCTTCTTGTCTATTTTGAACCTTTAAATCATCATCGTAAAATTTATTACTCTGAAATTAAGGAAATTATCACTCCGAAACAAGAGTGTGATTTTTCATCTATCATGCTTATTTTAAAGGATGAAAAAAGCTCGGCAGTTTCTTTACACTTTATAGACTATCCCTTACAAGTAAAAAAAGTAATGGAACAACTTATTTCACAAGACCAAAAAGAAAAAGAAACTCCGTCTCAAGATGTGGCCTAAATCAAATTCGAGCAAGAAAGTTATTTACACCGTTAATGGCCACTGGAGGAATTTCATGACCTCCATCAAAACTCACAAACTCACCATCATGGCCACCTAACTTGAATAACTCAAATAACTCTTTTGCACCACTATAGCTTAAAACAGGATCTTGTTTTCCATGGCACTGATAAAAAGGAAATTTTTTTGATGCCTCAAGTTTTTTGATCATTTCTTTTTTCCCGACTAAGACACCTGAAAAACAAATAAGCGCATCAACAAAAGAACTATTTTCTAAACTGATATGACTAGACAGCATCGCTCCTTGAGAAAAGCCACCAACAATTATTTTACGATAATCTTTTTTCAATTGATTTAAAAAAGTAGAAGTTTTTTCAAGAGCTAATTGAAACTCTTGTGTATACATATTCTGAAAATCTCGATGTTGTCCTGTTCTCATAGCAAGCTCTAAGGCTTGCATATCAACAGGAAACCAAGCCTTACCCTGCATTCCCATTCCCAAATTTATATCTAAATGCCCGTTGGGAAAATACCAATCACACTTTGTAGGTGTGTTTATAATCGATGAAAGATCAAAAAGATCATGCATAGAAGCCCCATAACCATGGAAAAGAATAATAGCAGTATCTGCTTGTCCTGAGCTTTTTTTTAAATACTTTAAGCCAGAGTTTTTTTCTTGAAAAATATTTTGTTGCATAGACCCACCATTGTTTTTATGCCATAATTCTTTGATGAATCGTGGCATATTATTTATCATCATTGCTAGTTTATTCTTTAGCATAATAAATGCTCTTGTGAAATACCTAGATCATATCCCCGCAATCCAAATCGTGTTTTTTAGATCATTAGTCTCATTTATGATGAGTTTTTATTCCGTCAAAAAGTTAGGCTTAAAAATTTTTAATAAACACTCTCCCTTACTTTTTGCTCGAGGATTATCTGGGGCCCTTGCTCTGAGTTTGTACTTTTATACTATTCAACACATGCCTTTGGCCACAGCGGTAACAATTCTTTACTTGGCCCCGATTTTTACAGTCATCTTGGCCATTTTTCTAGTTAAGGAATTTCCCAACAAATATCAATGGCCATTTTTTATTCTCAGTTTTATTGGGGCGGCCATAATGCAAAATTTTGACCCAAGAGTTTCTCTCTTACATTTTTCAATGGGGCTTACTGCTGCCTTTTTTGCAGGCTTAGCTTATAATTATATTAGGTTATTAAAAGGAAAAGCTCACCATTCACTTATCATTCTTTACTTTCCCATGGTTACCATTCCTTTTTGTCTCCCTTTTTTAAAAAAATTATGGGTAACACCTTCATTACTCGAATTATTATTACTGCTATCAATAGGTGCTTTTACCCAGATTGCTCAGATTTTTATGACAAAAGCCTATATGCTAGAATCTGCGGCAAAAATAAGTCACTTTAACTATTTGACTTGCTTTAACGCCTTTATCATGGGAATCATTTTTTTTGGTGAGCACCTTACAGTATCTTCTTTGATTGGTCTTTTATTAATTTTTGTTGGAATTATATTTAGTAGTAAATTTTCCCATAAAGAATCATAGAATTATTTTTGAGGAGATGAATTCTTTATAAACTCTACAAGTAATTTTTTCATTTGCTGTATTTCAGCTGAGCTTTCTGGATGTTTTTTTCTTAAACGTAATAAAATCTGTGTGAGTTGATAGTCTAACAGCTTGGCGTTACTTACATATTCTACTAAATAGTTTCGCTGCGCTTTTGTAATGGCCAACTCAGTTTTTAATCTCTCCACTTCACCTAAAGAGCTCCGAACTTCATCAATCTTTTTACCATTTCTTTTTACATCAGGTGTTCTAGATTCATTTTTTGCTTCAATAGAAATATTGGCCTTATTTTTTTCATCAGATTCTATTTTATTTTGTTTAGGTAGAACTTTTAACTTCGGCTGATTTTTTGTTGCTCGATTGATATTATTATTCTGTACTGGATGATCATTATCGCCAACCTTAACTCCTTTGAGCTGTTTTTTTACCTCTTCTGCAGGTGAAGCAGAAAAACTAAGATCAATATCAAGATCTAGAGCGTCACTACGCGTCTTTTCCTCTTCATCTTCAAATTCGAGATCCAAATCTTCAATGGCCATAATTATAATTTTTCCTCATTTTAAACTACAACTATTTATCGGAGTTTTTATAAGAATATATAGCAACAAAGCATTCTGCTCTGTTATTCTCCCCCCTAATTCATTATCAACTTAGTCACTAAATTAAGCATATTTATTTTTTAACAGTTATCATTTAAAATATAAGGACAAGGGAGCATAACTATGTCTAGAGAAGAAGATGATGAGGAAAAGTCTACTGTAATACTTGACTTAGACTCTATGAAAGAAGAGATGGCCAAGGCAGAAGAAGAAGAAGAAAATAATCAAGAAAATAGTATTAGCTATGATCAAAAATTAGATGAAATTGAGTTTGTTGTAGATAGTAAGAACAAGTCAAACGAAAGCTCAGAAGAAAATGATGGTTTATTTGATCTTACAGATGAAGATGAGCAAGAGCAAGTAACTCCTCTCGCTTTGTTTACCTATCAAACAGACTATTTTGAACACCACCCCATCTTAACTAATAGTAAGTACCAAGTCAGCCAGATTTCAGATTTAAAACAATTGAACAGTCTCATTAAAAACAAAAATGAAAACTCTCTTCTTCTGTTTTATTACAACTCAAACCCAAAAATAGTAAACCAAATTTTGGCCCAATTAAATAAAAAATTCCCTCATGTAAAAACTGTCATCATTGCCACCAAGCTTTCCGATAAAAAAGCAAAAATTCATGCTCAATCTAAATATGCTGCCCATAAATATCTAAAAGATCCATTTGAAATCTATGAATTAGACAATTTGATTCAAGACTTAGAAAACTAGTTTTTTGGCCAGCAATAAATGGCCAAAGGCCATTTATTTGCTGGGAGGAAAGATTCTGCACAGCAAAAAGCAACTAAAGCTGCCAGAAACTACAAGTCCTTTATACAATGATCTTAAAATAAAATAAATCGCAAAAATTTACCACTTTAGCAAAAAGCTTAATTTTCAAGGTTTTATTAATACTGGACAAAAACTGGCCATTATGAAATAGATTGCATAAAGTTATCAAGTTCAAATATTTTCAGACTTCTAGCGATTTTCTAATTCCTTGGAGGAAATATGAAAAAATATATATTCATCATACTTTGTCTTAATTACACTTTTAATGCGCATGGTAATAGTGCTGATCCAGCCTCGCTTTGGGATAAAAATGCCCAACTTCCAGGACAAAAGCAATGCTATATTATCCACGAAAAAGAAGTTTGTTTCTCTGATGGAAATAGAAAAAATATCTATTCACTCCCAAAAGAAGAACTTAAAAACCTCATTCATGAAGGTGCTAAATATGTGCTTAACTATCCTGTTAATGTAACAAGACTCAGACTTCCTAAAGAAACGATGGAGAATTTTTTTCAAAGTGATACAAATTCGGCCCTAAGAAGATTCATTTTTAAAATTGCAAAAAAACTTACTAACTTTAAATCATTTAATGATATTTTTTCATGGCTTGGACTCCATCATTATCCTAAGACTGCACAAGAAAGAGGTCCAAATCTTATTGCCGATATGGGTGAGCTTAATCAATACCACATGGGAGTTTCAGAGTTCAGTAATCACCATCAAAAATCAATGAGTTTTAGCTGTGCTGCTTGTCATAGCTCCAATCTATTTGGAGTAAAGGTTCTGGGCTTAACGAATAGATTTCCAAAGGCCAATGAAGCTTTCATCTTGGGTAAAAAAGTTTTAAAAAATACTCCTACATTCATTTTTAAAACAGTGGCCAACCCTAGTCCACATGACTTGGATGTCTTTAAAGAAGCTAAAGAAGCAATTTCGTTTGTTGGAGTTAAAAAACCTTTAGTCTTAGGACTAGACACATCTTTGGCCCAAGTTGGTTTATCTCTTGCCTTAAGAGAAAAAGATGAATACGCGACAATGAAATATCCAAAAAGAAATCGCCATCCACTTCATTACATACCAGCTGATTCTAAGCCAGCAGTTTGGTGGAACCTTAAATATAAAACCAAATGGCTCTCTGACGCCTCAATTATTTCGGGAAATCCTGTTCACACTAATTTTTTATGGAATGAAATTGGCAGAGGGGTTGATCTTTACGAACTAGAAGACTGGCTTATAGATAATCACCAAAAAGTTCAGGCCTTAACGGCATATGTTTTTCATACAGAAGCACCTCGATATAATGACTTTTTTCCTCAAAAAATCGATATAACAAAAGCAAAAAGAGGAGAAAAACTTTTTTTAAACAATTGTAAAGGCTGTCATGGCATCTATGAAAAAAACTGGTCGCGCCCAGATGCAACAGAGTTAAGTTACGAACAAAAACTAGAAAACCATAAAGTTTGGTACCACTCTCAAACAAAAACAATCAATGTAGGTACTGACTCACACCGACGTAAAGGAATGAAATATTTTGCAGATGATTTAAACCGACTTAAGATATCTCAAACAATAGGAACTGTCGTAACTCCACAAAGAGGTTATACCCCACCACCTCTTATTGGTATATGGGCCCGATGGCCTTATTTTCACAATAATTCAGTTCCTTCATTATATGAAGTTCTCACACCTGATTTTAAGCGAGTTAAAACATATATTGCTGTAGATGCACATGATAAAGAAAAAGATTTTGATCAAATTAAAAATGGTTACCCAAGTCCAAATAAAATAAGAAAAAAATACCGAACAGATAAGGATTATTTTTTTAATTCGGCCAAAAAAGGGCTTTCAAATAAAGGCCATACTTCTATGCTCTTAGATGAACATGGTGAAGAAAAATTTAGTCATCAGGAAAAATTAGAAATTATTGAATTTTTGAAAACATTATAAGTAAAGGAACGACTATGTTAAATAACTGGATTAAATATACTTTAGCTCTTATTTTTCTAACCAGCTGTGGTGGGAATTTGACAGGAGACTCTGCAAGTGATCAAGGTCCAAGACAGGATCAAGATGTTTGTAGTCAAAAAACATCTCTGTGTAGAGATATTAAACAAATATCTTCCCAACAGGCCATAAAACTACTTGAAGACACTTATTATAATGCTCCAAAACCTGAAATTGGAATGCAAACAAATAACACCGTAACAGAAACTCAATTTATTTTTCATCAACAAAAATTTCTTGAATGTGAAGCACAGTATTCTCAACTCAGAACAATCGTAAATATAGATAAAAAGTTTCTTTATATCATTGAACAAAACAAAGTAAAAAAAGTGCTAACTGAACATGATAAATGTAAACAACATTTCAGCTCACAAGACTTTACTAAAAAATTATCAGTAAAGGAGGATCGCTATGATCCTTATAGCACAAGTGATGTTGCCCGCAATGACTTAAATGAATTTAAAGAAAAAGCAAATCTCTACCGCTTTGAAAAGTTAAAATACAACAACAAAGATGCTTTACTGGCAGAAGCGAACTTCACTATAAATGACGTCAAGCTTTATACAACTATTGTCATGCAACTCAACGCCAATCATTTTTGGTCCGTTTTATTTACTTCGTCACGGCCTGAAAAAGACAATGAATTTACATCTTTTTATCAAAGTATTCTTGATGACGTCCGTATTGAAGAAAATGTTTCAGATGACTTTGATTTTAATAATTATGAAGATAGAACTGAAAAATAAGCCAAAGGCCCTTTTTATGCTAAGATTTATTATAATCCTCCTAATCTGTTTCTTGCCAATTCAAATATCACTGGCAAAAAAGCCAAATGAGACTCACCCTTGGGCCATTGTTGAAACTCTGCAAGGAAAAGCAACCTTCAATAAAAAAGCCTTAAAAGTAAATGACATGATAAGAAATAAAGGGGTAATCAAAACCCAAGAAAACTCAATTATTAAAATTCGTTTAAGCCAATGGAAAAACTCAATTACAATTGGCCCAAATTCTATTATGAATTTAAAACTTACCCATAAAATGCATAAAAACCAAAGTATACATAAACATTTCTACACCCTAGTTAAAGGGGTTTGTCGTTGGTTTTCAAGCCCAAAAAATAATAATAAACAAAAACAAAGACTTTACACCACAAACGCCATTTTTGGCGTAAGAGGAACTGATTACTTGGTAAAGGCTAACCCTTTGCTCAATGAAACAGAAATCATTGTTTTTTCAGGAAAGGTTTTATTTCAAAACCGTACCAAAAAAGTTGATCGTAAAATGATTAGCAAAAATCAATGGGGAGGACTTGGAGGCCGCTTTGGAAATAAAATAGGAAATATATTAACACTTCCTAAAAATATTATTCAGCACTTTAAACAACAATTACCGCAAGAAAAATAACCTTAAAATAATTATTGCAAGAATGACCACTTTGGCCAATTTAAAGTCTTATACAAGACTTCTTCAGTAGATTCTTTAGCAACTCCCTCTTGCTCAAACCCTCTCAGAAATCCAACGTACTCTAATTGAGATTGCCGTAAAAACCTAATATTTTCATCATACATTTTTTGAACAAAACCAATAACAGGGAGTGAGTACCTTCCCAAATACTCTTCTAAGTAAGTCCCTTCATCTCTACTATAATCAAATACCAAACCTTTTTTCCCATTGAACTCCATATAAGACTTGGCCACAAGTTCAGAGCAAACAAGAGCATTATGTGTATCAAAGTCAAAATCAAAGTCGTAAGGAAGAGCATAAAAACTAAAAGCTTCTTCAATCGCCTGAGCTTTGGCCAGTTTTGAAACCTGAGGTCTCATTGCCGCAATAAAATCATTTAAAAATGTATGACGAATAGAAGAGAAATGAACTCCTTCAGATGTCGCCTCAATCAAAACTTTATCAAAGCCTTTGTCTGTCGCTAAAAGATAGTTTTCATAAGCATTTTTTGTTCTAAAGTGAACACTTAAATAACTTAAGAAGTCATCACACTCCAAATTAAGATCTTTACACTTATTTTGATAAAACTCTTTAATCTCAGTTTGACGAGAAAATTTTTGAAGTTTTTCAAAGTTCCCAATGTACAAAAAAGAATGAGGCCAAAACCCTGGTAAAAAAGCATTGGATAAAAACCAGTTCGTTCGAGAGATCATCATATCACCAGGAACGAGCTTGTGTTCAAAGTTTTTGGCTTGTTCCAGATTAATTAACGTTTTGCCATTATAATAATCTGAGCTTCGACGCCTAATTTTAGTATCTCCGAGCCAAATGCTGACTTTTTTAATAATATTTTTAAATATATTCTTAAAACGGAAACTTAAATACCTTCGTTTAACCTCCCAACTTCTTTTTTTATTTTTTAAAAATACCTCTGTCTTAGCTTTGTATTCAATAAGAGCTTTATCATTTAAATTTTGAAGTTCTCTCATATATTTTTGTGGGGCCAAACGAAAACTCATATGCATAAAACGATTTGCTAATTCACTAGTCCGACGATCCTTTATCACTGGAAAATAACTCAACTGTTCTTGATAAAAAAGATCAGGGCTAACCGAAGAAAATAATGAATTTTCCAAAGATACTAAACTTCCAAGAGGATAATTTCTGTCGCTCAAATTTAAAAACTTATGAACCTTANGCATTCTCCATAACATTTGAGAAATTCTTGAGCTAGAGTTTAAAAGATGAATGGCAGCTGAGAACTGAACAAGCTCAGCACGAGTTCTTACATCATCATCTAATGACTGAAGATAGGGAGCATCTTCATAAGTTTGAAAAAGTCCATTTAAAACAACATGCATATCAAAAAATCTTGTCCATAAACGCTTAATGCTTCTGGCCTCCCGATGATCCAATCTTTTTCCACTCTCAATTTTTTCAAAAAGTTTTTTTTGTCCTAGGAGCTCAAAAGATAGCTTATCAATTGTCTTAGCCGTTTGATAAACAAGTTTTAAGTCTTCATTGATTTGCTGTGAATAAGCATGAGTTATACACAAGCAAAGTGATATAAAATAAATAATTTTTTTATACATAAATCTTCCCTAATTTAAAATTCTTCTTTTCTTGAGCATACCATTGCTCTTATCCATTATTAATTTATGTCAGACTTTGTGAGAGTTTTTATCAATGACATCTAGTTTAATTAAAAAGTATACAGCTACCGCTGCAAAACAATGTTTTAATGAATGTCCGCTTATACCCATGAAATTCAAAATTGCTAAATCATTATGTTCTAAGATTTTGGCCAAAATATAGCTAGAAAAAGCAAAGAAAATATAAAGACGATTATTAAATAATTTTGAATACAAAAGACTTACACCGCAAAGCAATAAAATCGGGGCCAATTGTACCCAATAATAAAATCGAAGATCGTCTTTAAAGACCCAATAAAGAATCGAAGTTAATCCTACAAAATTACTTAAAAATAAAACATATAAACTTCTTTTTCCACTTATTTTGAAAAACTTAATAAAAAGCCAGCTGGATAAGGAGCAAAAAGCAATGACCATAGGAAGCCTATCCCATAGAAGCCTCTCATCTGTAGGTAAAAGATGATAGTAAGCAGAGCCCGGGGCAACCAAGAGTACCCCCATCAAAAATGGCCACTTAGTCTTGTCTTGAATCTTTACAAGACCCCAAAGAGCAATTACCGCAAAAAAAATATTAGTTATAACGTCATAAAAATGTGTAATGCCTAAAACATGAGACTGATCAGCAAATAAATGATACTTTTGACTCTGAGCAATAGGGTCCAATGTAAAAATTAAGCCTAGTGGGATAATAAGCAAACAAGAAATATAGGCCAATTTAAACTCAATTTTATTTAACATTCATCAACTCCTAATTCTATCTTATGAAAATTATAAGTCTAAAAAAACCATTAGCCTAATTATGACAAAAACAAACACAAAGGCTTATAAAACCAAGTAAAAAAACACTCAACTCATTATTTTTTGTTTACCTTTTAAGAGAAATTTCGTAAAAAATAGCATTTAAAAAACTCTAAAATATTAATAAAACTAAAAGCTTCTTAATCTTGATCAGTTTGTCTAAGCAAAAGAGAGATTGATAAAATCGGACTAATAAGCTAAAATGCCCTATTCTACTAAGAATAAAATCGGAGGAAAAATTGAAAGATAATTACAACTTCACCCTTGGAGAACTTGTGTATACGGTCCGAAAAATTAATGGATTAACTCAAGTAGAGTATTCGAAACAGCTCGGAGTTGTTCAATCAACTATTTCAAAAGTTGAAAAAGATATCTTTGATGATGTTCCTTTTAGTTTAGTTTCCAAAATATCAAAAGATTTTAAGATTCCACTTCATTATTTTCAATTGGGCCATCTTCCCATTCGAAAAAATGCACAATTATCAAAAATTATTCCTAAAGAATTCATCCAAGATGGTGTTTTTAACGCCAAAACTATCTATTTTTTACTTAATGAAGTTTCACAGTCTTACGGAGACAAAATATACAAGGAACTCAACCTTCCTTACCAGCTCCTGTGCCTTAGCCATATAACCTACAGCTTTGAGTTTATAAATAGACTATACTCTCTAACTGGAAAACATTTAGTTAAGGCCTTAGACAAGCTAAAGCTATCTGGAGAGAGTGCCCTAAATGCTAGTTTAGTTAAGAAGCACTTTGAAACTATTTCTGNCATAGAACTCTTAAAAATAACTAATAACCGCTCTGATCAATTAACTTTACAGCTCAATTTTAATTCACATATTCAAGAGCTTAACCAGCTTTACTCTCGTATTGTGGAATTAGAGCTTCAATTATTATTCCAGTGTAAAGTTGAAACACAAATGCTTTCACAAAACAAATTTAACCTTTTGATACAACAGACTGCTTAATTAAACTCTTTTGAACCGCCTCAAGACAATGGGGATAGAAGAGAAGCTGCTAATTATGAACCATTGTTTTTTTAAAATGAGTTTTAGGGATTGTAATTGAAAATACAGTATTTTTACTTACGATATAAGATAACTCCATTCCCATCTCTTTAAGCTCCTTATCACAAAAACTTAAACCAAAGCCAGTACCCTCTTCATTTGGCTTAGTAGTAAATAACGGATCAAAAATCTTATCTCTAATCTCTTTAGCTATTCCCTCGCCAGAGTCAGTTATAAATAAGGCCAAAGAGTTATTTAATTGCTTAAGATGAATTTTAATCCATCTTGATTCATTATCTTTAATTGCATAAATTGAATTCACTAATAGATTCATCAAAACCTGTATAAAGCTAATTTCAATACAGTAAACAAAATAATCAATAGGGATTTTTACATTGACCTCAATTTGTTTTTTGACTATTTCTCTTTGTAAAAATCCTAATGTTTCTTCAATCATCTTTCCAAGATTAATAAACTCAGCATCATTAAGTGAATCTACACGTAAGAACTTACGATATTTTCCAGCAAGGGCACTAATCATCTTAGAACCTTTAAGACCTTTATCAACTAAAAAACTCATACTAGTATCTTGATAACGAGAATCATTTAAAATTTTTAATCCATCCAACGAGGTCATGCAGATTGTATTATAATTATTCAAATCATGAATTAAAGAGCCAGTATATTGGCCCAAAGAAGAAATTTTTTCTAAACTTTGTTTATCATTAATAAGTCGAGACTTTTCACTGTGAAATTGATTTTTTAAACATGAAATATAAACAATGGTTTTTAACTCACTTTTCTCAAAAGGTAAGACCACATAGCCTTCTAGAACTTCATTATCTCTAATATCTTTATCTGCATCATAAACCGTATAAACATGGAAGTTCTTCTTCAATTTACTTTCGTATGTTTGTTGATCTAATTTTGGAAAAATCTTATTACAGACAAATAGCAATTGTTTTTTCTCATTGCCAATAGGAATATTAGTTACATCAATTTCTTTTACATTATATCCTGACTCCAGAATATTATCACGTAAAGCCTTTTTCTTATTGGCCTCTTTGGCCATAATATATATATCTGATAATACCTGGTCTGAAGGTATCTCATTATCCCCTGTAATTTGAATCATACTACCCTTATTCTTACGAGAATAATAATATCACAGAAACCAAAAAATCAAACAAATTTTTAATAAAATCTATTAACCGCTATTACAGTGGGGATAGAGGCAAAGATACGTTACTTAATCCTCATCATCTTCATCAAAATTATCACTAGGTGAAAGTTCCTGATCGATTTTGCCATCTTGACCAAAAGCAAGATCAACAAGCTCACGAATATTTTCACCAATAATTTCTTTTTGCACAGATGAATTTTTTAACAAAAAACGACGGGCCATTTTATCCAACAATTCATCAACAACTTTTTTAGTCTGTTTTTCTGCTCGTAAAATAGATAACGACTTTAAAAGAATTTGTCTGGCGGTAAAAGGCTTTACAATAATATGTTTTACATTCCGCTTCATACACTTTAACGTTGTATCCGCTGTCAGACATCCAGAAACTACAATGACTTTTTGCTTATAATATTTGGGGATCTTGCGCAGAGTATCCAAAAAAGTCAGGCCATCTCTTTTAGGCAATACAATATCTGTGATTATCAGATCAAAGTCTTGATTGGATAGCTTTTGCATTGCCTCTACCCCATCTTTTGCCCAGACAAATTTCTTAAATTTAGGATAGAGTTTTAAATAAGTAATGAGGATTTTTGCAATTTTCTCCTCGTCCTCCACAATAAGAATGGTGTAACTCTCAACAACTTTACTCATCAATTTCCTCCAGGGCCTTCTTCAAGAGTTCATCAACAGAATCAACAAAAACAAGAGTTCTATGATCGACTTCATCAAGAGTAAAACACCTATCCACCATATAAGATTCGGCCAGCTCATCCACCTCATCATAAATAGAAGTCAAAATAACGATAAGCTCGCAATTTTTTAGATGCTGAAAATATTCATCTAATTTCAGCGCAGATTTAGAAAAAATCAGAATCTTTGGATCTTCAGTTTCACACTCTCCTGTTAAATAGCGATTAGTCAGAGTAAAACTTTCTTGATCAAGGGTTGGAAGTTCAATTCTAAACAAGCGCCGCTTTCTTTTTTAACACTAGAAAGTGAACCATGAAATGATTCAATAATTTTTTGCGAAATTGGTAAACCTAACCCTGTCCCTTCTCCCAACTTCTTGGTCGTATAAAACATTTCAAATAATTTTTCAGATTCATCAACTCCGGGTCCATTGTCCATAAAATTAACAACAACTTGCTCTGTACAGCTTTCAATATGAATCGAAATTCTTTTTTCTTTTATAGCACCTTCTTTAAAGGCATCTATTGAATTTTTAATTAGATTAATAAAAACTTGCTGAAGTTTGAGAGCACTACCTAAAATATAGGATTCCCCCTTGAGCTCGATAGTAATTCCCGACAACAAATTTAAATCCTGGGCAAAATTTAAGGCGTTCTCTATAACGGTCTTAATATTTATGACACAAACTGCTTCATCACTTGAGCGTGTTAAATTTTGCATATTACTAACAATTTGTTTTATACGCTTAAACTGGAAGGTTAACTCTTCTAAATCTAACCTTGATGATTTCTCATCCTTACGATGTAAGTGTTCGGCCAGTGAAAGAAGTTTATCTGAAGCAATTGTCAAAGGAGAACTAATCTCATGGGAAACACCAGAAATCATCTCCCCCAATGCAGTCAGTTTGTCTGACCTTACAATCTGCTCATGAGACTCTTTAAGCTCCAAAATATGCTGTTTATATTTTTCATGGAGATGCTTTTCAATTGAATAATCTAAGATCTGTACTAAAACTTTTTGATCAAGAGGGATAAACTTAATCACAACAGTATAAGCAATTTCATTCAATAATAAATTTAATTCAGGGCTCACAATAGGTGCGCCCAATTTAAGAGCTTCTTGAGCATGCTTTAAGATCTCAAAATCTGAAACTTTTAAAAGTTGACCGATACCTTTAAGCTTTTTTAACTTTCGCGGAGGTAATTTAAAAAAATGAGAACAAATAAAATTATAATATTCCAATTCTCCCTTAGCATTAATAAGCATTATTGGTGTTTGTAAATGATCTAAATAATCTGCCTTCACTCTACTACCCTTTCATCTTTAAAAAATTAAAATACTGTAGCTCTATTTCATCAAATTCCAAAGCCTCCCCAGCGTCATTAGTTTTTAATGGAGCTTTTCCATCTTTAATTTCCTCAGGAGTAAGTAAAATTTTAATTTCTTCGTCATTAGTCTCATCATAATAAGGAGCAACAAAGGACTCAATTCTTCCGTTGGGGTGGATAAAGCCAGCAACAATATTCATTTGCTCAATGATAACTTGAGGACATTCTTGATAAATAATTTCTTTATACTCAAGGTACTTGTTTTGAAATTCTACCCAATCTCTTATCCCACAAGAATTAATATGTGTAACCCCTTTTAAATTTAATACTAAAACATCTCCGCCTGCATCTTTAAGTGCAGAAAAGTCTGCGTCTTCATTAATTTGGCCATTTAAAATAGCATTGACCTTTTCACCAATTTTCTTTACATCAATTGTAAAACTCGACATTTACGAACCTCTTTCTATAACTAAAGTTACTTGTTTAGACTTAAAATCTTTCAAACGTTTATATTTATGTATCTTAACCAAGATTTGTGTTCTTTCACCTTTAACAAGACTCAATCTAAAAAGATTAACACTTTTTAAAACCATATATAGACCTAAGCCTGCTCCATATTCATTTCTCAAAAAAGTTTTTTCTTTGGCCACAAACTTTATTCTTTTAATAAGTTCATCAGAAGAAAAAAGACCATGATGATCGGTCACTTTTATCCAAATATCATCCCTTGATTCATAGACATCAAGCTCGCAATCCAACGCTAATGATTGTTTCATATTAACTATAATTGCATTTCTGATCAATTCAGAGCTGACAAGTAAAAGATAATATGTAAAATCATCAAATGTGTTCTTCAAATCAATTTTTTCAAACTCACCAGAAAGGATGTCAAGAACTTCAGAGGTCGATTCATCTGAAAATTTTTTTGTAATTATTGGCGACTTTAAATCTGAATAAGTCTCTTCTTGATAACTGTTAATTTCTTTATACGGAACTAGAGCTTCAATGGAACAATTTAAAGATGAAAAAACATGATCAACATCGCCGTCATAAATCCAAACAGGATATTCTTCGTTTTTAGTAAAACAAAATTTTTCTTCTAACTTTTTTTTCTGTTGTTGAGAAATAGCAAAAGAGAAACAAGTTTTCATAAAATATCTAAACCTATAAGTGTAAAGTCGTCATCCAATTGTTCCTTATCATAAAAGGTCTCAAAATCTGCCTTAATTAAAGCAATAACATCAGCAATATTTTTATCTTTGGAGTTCAAAATTGTTTTTAAAAATCTACGTTGTCCATATTTTTTACGATCACTATTTTCAGCTTCAATAATTCCATCTGTATAAAAAATAAGACGATCCTGAGGCTTAAGTAATACACTGGCCGACTTGTAAACAGAAAGGTCACTTTCACCAAGACGTGGAGATAAATTCTCTAGGAGTGGTTTTAAATCATTTTTTGTAGGATTTTTAATACTATGATCCAATAAAAGCGGGGCACTGTGAGAGGCATTTGCATAACAAAACTCTAACGAATGATGATTTAAAATGCCCACAAAGGCTGTTGCATTCAGATTCTGTGAACTTTGACAAAAAATACTATTTAAATAATTCATAATTTTTTGTGGAGAAGCTAAAAAGTTTTTATCTACTTTACTCATATTTTTTAGCCCAATTAAAGCACTATGTAAGACTGCTGTCATAAGCGCAGCTGGAGTTCCATGTCCTGTCACATCTGCGATGACAAGAATTGTTTGGTCAGATGTTTGTATGTTTCCCCACCAATCACCAGCACACTCGGTAGCACTCTTATAAAAAGATTTGATAAAATACTTTTCATGAGAAACCTCTGACTGTGGAAAAAATTGTGTCTGAACGAGCTGAGCTGTTTTTATTTCTTCCTCAAGACGGAATTTTTCCTGCATCTGCCCCATATAAATATTAATATCATCTGCCATTTTATTAAAAGAATAGGCCAAAACACCAATTTCATCGGAAGATTTAATAGTGGATCTTACCTTAAAATTTGATTCTAAAAACTGACCAGCAAGCTTTGCCAACGAATTAATTGGTTTTGTAATCCAAGAAGACATTAATAAAACAACCATGATAGTTAAGCCTGCCACTAACAAGGCAAAAAACAGGGAGTTTTTAACTAAAAACTCTGAAGCTTTAAGTGCTTTTTCATAAGGTGTTTTAGTTACAAAATAAAAGCCATTAAACAACTTTCTAGCACTTATAATCACAGGATATGGACTATTTAATACAAAGGTTTTTCCTGTAACACCTGCTTCAAGCCTCTTTTTTAATTCTTTATGACCACGACACAAATCAGCATTGAGATTAAGGAATTCATTTTCATATAATTGCGTCGTTTCACTTTCGAAGAACTCTCGGGTTTTGACCACAAAACCAATAAGTTTGTCAGTATATATTTTTTGAATATAGACCATTCCCTTATCTACAAAAACATTCTCTTTTTTATATTGCAAAATTTTTTGCAGCTCATTTTGAGCTAAAGATAGGCCTTGTAAACTTATAAAATGCTTTAACTTCTTCTCTCTAAATTCATAATGCCCTAAAATATTTCGTTTATGACTTAAGTAACTCAACAGGAAGTCACCTGAAAAATCAAGTTTATCTATTCGCTTAAGTTCTTCTAAAAGACTATTAATTCTTTCTTTATAAAAAAGTGCATTTTGTTTGTTATATTCATCTAAAGAATTAAAAACATACGAAACCTTATCATCTTTAAAAATATATACTGCATAATAAATATAAGAACTTAAACTTATTCCTAAAATTAAAAGAATAAAAAAAACGAGCTTTAAATAAATGGGCAAACTTATCTTATGCATTAACATACCTGACAATGAATTTATTCTATTATAATATTATTAATAACTAAGAATTTAAATAAAGAAATTATGCAACAACATATTCGATCATTTATCCCTGCCAGTTTCCTAGTTTTTATATCAGGCTTTACAATATTCTTGTATGGATATACTCAACTACTATCAGATAAAAGTGATCACGAATATATTACTAATCAAATAGGTACTATAAAAGACTTTACTCATGATGCCAGAGTAAAAAGATCTAGTAGCTTCCAATGGTCTCCTCTTAAAAAAGCTCCACTTAAACTTGCTGACCACGATAAAGTTTTTACTCATAAAAACTCACATAGTATTATCAAACTTAAGTCTGGTCATATCATTTATTTAAATGAACTATCTTTAGTTGAAGTCACTGGAGCTCAATCATTAAATCTCGAAGAGGGTCAATACAAAATTGAACTCAAAAAAAACGAAGTACCACTTAATATTAAGATAGGAAAAAAAGAATTTTTCTTACAAGCAAAGAAAAACTCCTTTGTCAGTATTCAAAAAAATAACTTTAGTGAATCAAAAATTACTGTGACCAAAGGTGAAGTCAATATCAATTTTGAGAATCAATCCTATCTTTTAACTCAAAATGAAAACAAGATATTAAAAAGTACCTCTTCTTCTCTTTATAAACTCGAGCCCGACGGCGATAGTTTTTACACTAATAGGCCAAAGTATCTGGTTCAATTTAAAAAAAATAATAAACTCCTAGACTCTTTTTTTATCGACAATACCTCTAAGTTTAAAAAGGCCAAGACCTATACTTCAACTTCAGAAATTTCCTTACCACCAGGAAAGTATTTTTGGAAAACAAAAGATTCGCCAATTGCTTATTTTAATATATATCATTTGATAAGCCCACCAGTTATAACAAGTCCTGCACTGAAGCAAATTTTTTATACATCGAAACAAAATCGCGACATACCAATTAAAATCAAAGGTCTTAAAGGTTATGAATATAGTATAAATTTATTTACAGAACAAAAACAGTTACTTCACTTTCAAAGAAGCGAAAAAGAAATCTTTAAACTTAAAAAACTAGTAAGTGGTAAATACTTTATACAGGCCAAACAAAAAAAAGAGTTTAGTCAGTCAAAATGGTCTCCTCCAAGAAGTTTTGAAATCATCCCAACTCATAAACTTAATCTAAAGTCAATTGCAATAGAGATTTCAAAGCCTAATCAAGAAGTTGAATTTAATTGGAATACCTCAAATGATAAACAAACAAACCTTTTTCAACTCTCCTCAGACCCTGATTTTAAAAGAATTATCATCTCTAGAAAAACTAAGTCACTCAATTCTACAAAAATAGTTGTACCAGATATTGGAACTTATTATTGGAGATCTATGAGTTTAAATGAATCAGGGGAAAAAGTTTATAATCATCCTGTAAAAGTCATTATTCGTCCGACTCCTAATCCAAAGCGTCCTCAAAAGCTACCAAACCTTAAAATCAAATATAAACGCTCATCTAGTTGGTTGAAATATTTTAAAAGAATATTAGATATAATCATTCCATCTGCCTACGCTAAGACTTCAAAGGGTGTTGTGGTTAAAATACCAAAGATTGATGCAGCAAAGAGCTATCAAATTGAAATTTTTAGCAATAAAAAACTAACCAAAAAAGTTCTTACTAAAGAAACAAACAAAACTACCTTTAAATGGTCTCCCCCCTTTTCAGGGATTTTTTACTGGCGTGTGAGATATACAGATCATTGGGGAAGAATGTCTCAATTTTCAGAACCTGCACAAATTGAAGTCGAAATTATTACAGCTCAAGATAAAGTAAAAAACAAAACACCTCCAAAACTTAAAAATAAAATCGCACAAAAAAAAATGAAAACCCAATCTTTTTTTGCAGAATACGCCCCAACCTATTTAACCTACCGACAAAGTTCTACACCAAAAGTTCTCCTCGATGGTATTGTGGCCAATGGAATCAGGCTTGGATATAAACACCAAAGTGTGAAACCTTATATTTCTCATTATAATCTTTTTCATGAAAGCTATGCAGGTAAGGTTTTTAATGAACATAAATTTAGTCTTAAAAAAACAACCTTTGAAATAACATCACAATTTCATCAATTAGGACTAAGCTTGCAATTTTCACAACAACAAAAATATAAACTCAACTCCCAAAATACGAGTATTAGATCTACTCATAAAGTAACAAAGCTAAAACTTGGTCCTCATTATAAAAAGACACTAATTGTTGGCAAAAATGCATTTATTGACCTAGATTTAGCTTTTTTAGGCATACAAGGAAGTGATTACAAACTTAAACTAAGTTATCGAAAAAACTCTAAAAAAGCACTTCGTTTATATCTGGGAGCTGAATACTTTTTTTCAAAAACGACTGAAGACGAGTTAACTTACGAATACGAGTATTTACAAATACTTACTGGTCTTAAAACGGTGTTTTAAGACCAAATATTTTCTTAATATTCTTTTAGCTACCTACAAAAAGTCCTTTAATTTAAACAACTTAAAGCTCCCGCCCTATTTGCTCAAAATCATTTTGAGCTTGATAATATAACCATGAAAAACTTAAGCTTAATTACTCTTTTTCTTTTTTTACTCTATTCATGTGTCGATCAAGGCAGTGATAAAGATAAAGAAATTTCTTCTGTTTTAGATGATAGTTTTGAAACAAAACCACTAGCATCTGGACAAGTAAAAATTGGACAATGTTATGAGGAGCAATATGCTCCATCAGAAGAAAATATTAACA
>PAKC01000090.1 GCA_002706205.1 Halobacteriovoraceae bacterium | reverse complement strand
TGAAAGTTCAAGATACTCATAAGTAATTAAAAGAAAGTAAATTATTTAGTTGAAAAGTGGTCATCCATATGAGGGCGGTTATTATTATTCTTTATATTCAGCGCTGATTGAAAGCTTAGTGTGAAAATCCTTATGTCCATAGTCTGCCGCCATAACTTCAGCACTTCGTTCCAATAGGCTTGTCTTGAGCCACAAAGTGATAGAACTTCCTTTATCAAGTCCATCATACTTATCAACTAATTCTTGAATTAAGGCTGAGAGATCTGGTGTTCTATTAAGTCCTTGCTCATTCCAATCAAGCCCACCTTGCTTTGGCCAGCGAATGATTGTTTGAGTCTCTTGATAACCATTATTTTTTCCGATGACATCGGAAAACTCACTTATTTGTGGGGATGATTTACTATCAGTGGCCGAAATCTCCAAAAAATGCTTTTGACTATTCCATCCAACACTACCTGTTCCTCTAATGTCTAAAAATGCTTTTATTACTTTAGCACCCTTAGGGATCGCCTTTTTTAAAAAGAAGCGAAAAGAGCTATAAGTCGCTTCATACTGGGGGTAATCCCAATAGCCGAAATATAAATTATTTGCCCATTCTCCATGAACTAAGTGCTCATAACCCTCAGAGGCTGCTGACTCCACATCATCTTCGTCATTTTCCAACATGATTGATTGCTCGGATTGAACTAAAATAGGATCTCTTCTCACCTCATCAGAGTCCTCAGAAGAATTTCCACCGCCATTTGAGCCTAATAAATTTTTAAGAGTTATATCTTTATTAGCACAACTACAAAGAAAAACAGTCATTAATAAAAAAAGAAAATTATTACGGGCCATAGTCCATCCTTTTAAAGGCTTCACAAAACGTTCAATACTCATTATAAGAATGATTAACCATGAAAAACAAAGAAGAATATTTTGCAGCCAAAACCTTTTAAAATTGTCCTTTTCGCACCAGAAATCCCCGGCAATACCGGCAGCATTGGAAGAACCTGTGTGGCCCTTAATATTGAGCTATATTTAATTCGGCCATATGGCTTTGATTTAAGTGAAAAAGCTGTCAGAAGAGCAGGTCTTGATTACTGGAAACACGTTCAAATCAAAGAATTTGACTCCTTTGATCATTTTCTAACAAGCGAAAATCCTAGCAGAGAAGAGCTTTTTTTCTTTGAAAATAACGTAAAACAAGACTATACCCAAGCAAAATACTGTGAAAATGGATATCTGATTTTTGGTTCAGAAACGAAAGGTTTACCTGCAGACTTTTATGAGCAATATCAAGACAGAATGTTTCATCTTCCTATGTTTAGTCAACATATTAGGTCGTTAAACCTCTCTAATGCTGTGACCACTATAGCTTATGAAAGTTTACGGCAACTCAATCATTCATAAGATTCGTTAAATAACCTATCAAGTTGATGACAGAGAAAACTCAAACTAAGCAACGAACCCCTATAATATTTTTAACAAAAGAATTCCCTTGAGGCGCTAGAGAGCTGATGTTTTAGAAGTTAATGATTTCAAAATTAAAATAAGCCTTTCTCTTCAGACATCTAAAAGTTATAAATAATTACAAAATCATAGCTTCTGTCTGTGAGTTTGAGTTTTCTCTTCTATCTCCAACGTAAGGGATCATTCATAAGACTCATTTTCAAAACTCAATATATCTTCATCAATTGCATTGACGGCTTCAAAAGATAAAGGCTCACCATCTAGCAATTTTCTTTTTTCTTCAGATATAATTTTCGCTTGTTTAAGCTTTTTTAAAATATTGCTTACCTGCTGCTTCCCAAACTCAGTCAGCTCTCGATTCCGATAAGACTGAGCGTATTTTACAGGGCTTGGTAAGAGCATTGCCAAAAAAGCACCTTCCTTTGCCGTAAGCTTGGAAGGATGTTTATGAAAATAAAATTTTGCTGCTTTTTTAATGCCATAAAGATTTTTACCCAATTCCACTAAATTTAAATAAATCTCTAAGATTTTTTTCTTACTTAAATTTTGTTCAATCAAATTTGCCAAAAGGATTTCTTGAAATTTTCGTGTCAATGTTCTTTCATGGGTAAGTAAAGCATTTTTTACTACCTGTTGAGTAATAGTACTGGCCCCTCTAACAAACTCTCCCGCCTTGAAACTTTCTTCCAATACAATTTTTAACTGATTAAAATCAATTCCTTCATGCTCATAAAAGGCCCAGTCCTCACTAATAATAATGGCCCATTGAGCTTCGTAAGAAATACTCTTGAGATCAACCCAATGACTTGGTTTTTTTTTAGTTAAAACATAACCCGTCTTTTTTGCGTTCCAAACGGGATAATGATTTTGTAATAACTGTGCTCTTTGATTTAAATAAAAATAATAAGATGTACTGGCCCCACCTATAATGATTACAAAAGCGATAACAAATATAAAAAAATATTTTTTTTTCATAGATTAAATCAGAATAATAAAAAAGAGAAACATCAGCAAGAGACAAAAAAAAGCCCGAAGATTTAACTTCGGGCCTTCGAACAAAATAAATATATGTTCTATTCCAACATCCTATTAGAATTTATAAGTCATAGAAACTCTTGACATAAGTGCATCTGTTCTAAGAGTACCAGTACCACCTGCAGTAGATTCACCAACAGTTGTGTTGTTGTCAGTGTTACCAATCATACCATCAACAGTAAGGTCACCAAAAAGAAGTGAAGCACCAGCTGCTACAGAAGTTGTATCTTCAAAAGTTTTCTTATCTCCATTATCATCTTCTCTAGACCCGATAATATTATTAGAAACAGAACCTCTTAACATTAGCCAATCTTTAGCTGAAACTTCTAAAGCAATAGTAACAGGAAGGTAAGTATCTTTTACATCTCCCTTATCTCTTCCAATCCCCTGACATGCAGCTATAGAGAAGTCACATTCAGAATTATCCATCTTGTACCATGCAGATGTCCATACATTGGCTTTATCATTTAACTTATAAGTTTTAGCTACACCAAGTCTTGTGTATTGAGCTGTAAACTCATCCCCACCAGCATTTTCTACAGTTAAAGTTCTAACCTCTAAAAGATAATCGATATCACCCATTCCATAAGTTACACCTAATTGATAAGAACCTTTTCCTTCAAATTCAGCGGCACCTTTTTCAGCCTTATTAGTAAGACCAACTTTTAAGAAAGCCTCAACATCACCAGAAACAAGCCCAAGAGCTGCTCTTGTTGCGTCAGACTTAACATCAGAAGCTTCATCTTCAAAAGAATGATAAGTTAACTTAGCACCCCATTGAACACCAGCATCACCAGCTACATAAAAAGATGTGTTATTTTCTTCAGGATCAACTCCAGTTGCACCTCTTAAACCGTTTGATGTATTAGACTCATCACCAAAATAAAGCCCATAAATCATATTTCCAGCAGCTTTAAAAATCCCACCTTCAGCTCTTGGTGAAGCAGCAGCATCAGTCGTGTTGTTCGTATTACCCCACTCCATAGTAACAAAATCTTTGTGCATGTTTAAAAGTGCCGGGTTAAGCGTTACATTTCTTGAATCCTCAATAAACCAAGAACCAAAAGTGTCTTCACCTAAAGCTTGTAGTCTTGCTTTTGAAGCTTGTACTCCAGTTGAAAGAACTGCTAATCCCATAGCGATCGCAATTTGTTTTTTCATTAACATTCTCCTTGTAAATCCTTTTTATAAAAGGCCACTATTATTATTAAAAAAGTGGTAAATTTTTCCTCTTCCTTAAATTAGAAAAGTCTTTAATTGCTTTGTCAAACACTGTGTTATGAGTTTTTTTAAAAGAGTTTAAAAAAGCTTTTTGCCCCTGACCAAAAAAGAAATATGTGGAAAAATAAAAAACGCTCAAACGCTATCCAGCACAAAGCAAACACAAAAAAAAATGCTAAAAAATAATAAAAACATCTTAATAAGCCATTTTTTTGACGTTAAATTTTTTTTTCTTTTTTTATAAGTAAAGTTAGACAAAATTAACTTTTGAAAACTTTTTAAGCCATTTCTTGATATTTTTATTTGCATTTAAAAAAAAATCATTAAACTAAGGTATATAAATTAGTATTTAACTTTTTTTAAGTTAATGTTTAACTTTTTGAACACAACGTTTAACAAAGGATGTGGAAATGAAAAAATTACTAGTCGCTATTATGGCACTTTCAACTGCATCAGCTTTTGCTGGTACAGACAACATGGTTAGATTTTATGGATGGGACGGTGGAGACCGTACGAAGTCTTTTGATGTATCAATGACTTCAGATGATGCTGATGAAGCTGGTAAGTCTCAAAACATCGCTCTTAACTACGCAAGAGCTTTTGGTCAATGGCAAGTAGGTATCACTTACAGAACTGTATCTGGAGCTACTACTGGTACAGCAAACTCTGACACTGATGGAACAACAACTGGTCTTTCTGGTTATTATAACCTAGAGTCTGACCTTGGTAACACTTGTTACTTTGCACTTCACTACAATATGCACTCAACTTCTGATGGTGGATATGATTTTGACGGTGGTCACAAGTCACTTGGTGAAGATGATACAGCTACTTCAATCGTTCTTGAGTATGGACACAGATGGACTGTTGGATCTGCTTGGGGAATGAACTTAGCTTATGCTCCAAATGTAACTTACACAATGACTTCATATGACTGGGATGCTGATGCTTCTGAAGATGCTAATGGTAAGTCTTACACAGCTTTAGGATGGAACTTCCTTAAGTTTGATGTAATGTTCTAATTAGATTTTCTAATTTAAAACATACGAGGGTCGCATTTTGCGGCCCTTTTTTTTTTGCTTCCTAATAAACTTGATTAATCTCAATATAAATTTCTGTTAAACGCTTGCTGATGGATAATTCAATTTCTTCATTACAATAAAAAGGCTCACCGGAATCATAAAATTCATTCGCATCCAAATCCACAAAACTGACTAAGGTATATTTTCCAGTCTCAAGAATAATTGTTTTTTCTTCATTATTCTCATCTAAGAAATTACTAACTTTGCCCTTACAATTTGTATTATCAGCACAGTTTAAGTCCTTTTTTGCTTGAGCCAAAATAGGGCTACTCGCATCCAAGTCTGAACATTTATCCGATGTATAAAAAACAAAAGAGCTCAAATTGTCACCCTGCCTGGACTTACAGTTACTTGCTTCACTACAAGTGATATTGACGACTCTTAAATTGGTTTTTGCATCACTACCGCTGCCCACGCTCGTATTTGGTAAACTCACCTCACAAGCGGTTGACAAGCTTAGAATAATGGGAAAATAAAATATTTTTTGAATCATAAAGTACATCCTAGTTTTTGTTTTTTTGCCCTTAGAAACTTTAAACTTCTTACATTAAAAAAAAGTTCATGACAGGCCGAACCAAAATAACTTAGAATTTAAGTACAGCTTTAGTTAACCACGGAAGGTGTTAATGGGCAGGGATGCCTAACTTTTTTCTTTTATCCCTACTAGACCTTCTATAGCTCACTTGAAAGTATAGCATATAAACCTCTTGCCATGTAGTGAAACTTATCTGCATTGGGATGACTCAGTGCTGCTCCATGCCCATAAAACTTTACAGCTTCACTTTCTAAAGCTTCTGAGTGTGTATCATTTATGCCACTTATACGGTATTCATCAGAAAATTTAATACTTTGATCCAAATCGGCTTTACTAAGCTCAGGAAAAACTCTTTCTATAACTCTTTTCATCAGTTTAATTTTTTTAGCGAGATCTTCTTCCTGTAAATCATCTTCACTAATAAAGGCCAAAGCTTGGAATTCTTGTCTTTGATTTTCCGGATTATAGTCATGTATATCTAGGATAAAACTCCCCCAATCATGAGTCATACTTTGGGGTAAAAAAACTGTGCCCACACATTCTTTAGGGGCAATCTCTTGATTGGCCAGAAAATGAACTGATATGGCCTGCTCTTGTTTTAAACCGGCACAAAATGCTTGTACGGTATCGGAAAGTTTCTCTTTATTTGAGACAAGTTGATAAAACTTTTTAGGTGATTCACAAAAAAATAATTTCTCACAACTAAAGTATTCTTGTTCCCCAGTTTCAAGCATAAAATGTGACTTTTCAACCAAGTCAGTAGGTTCAGTGACCTCGATAGAAGAAATAATTTTATGCAGTTGATGCTCTTTAAGCACTTCATCTATATGCTCAAAATCAAACTCATTAAAAGCGACTTCCAAATGGCGGTGATAAGCGGGCTGAGTAAAAAATAACTCCTCTGCTCTTATCTCATGGGGCTTGGCCCTCCCCCCAAAATTATGAAATTTAGTATCCTTATAGAACTTTACTGATGTTTGTTTTGGAAATATTTCAAAGCGAGGATTAAGACTCATAAAAGCCTCTGCAACTTCAGTACTTCTAAAAGAGTTCAAGTAGCATTTCCATTCATGCAATATATCTTCTTTAAGAAAAGGATTTTTAGTAATGAATTTAACTTCACCTGGATACTTTTTATGCAATTTTAAAAAAGTTAAAACTCCGTATGTATTTTCCCCTAAAACAATATAACGATAAAACTGAGATAAATTTTCTTTTTTATCATTATCATCAACTTTTTTTAACGCTCTAATTCCAAACCCAGACATTTTTTGCTCCTCTAAAACTAAGCTATCCTACCTTATATAAGCTCATTAGATAAGACTTTAGGCAAAAAAAAAGGTGTCCCACTTAAGACACCTTTTTTATTTTAAATTAACACTTAGTTTAAATTAACGAATCGCCAGCTTATCTCCAGGTAAAATCATACGTTTTTTCACGAGTTTATAATTCGTGCGAATAATTGTGTTGATACTTACCCCTGTCTTTTTTGCGATATTCCATAAAGTATCACCTTTACGGACTGTGTAAAATTGGGATGGATTGGCTATATGCTTACCTGATCTCTTTCCACGTCGTATCCATTTTTGATAACGTCTTTTACGAAGAATACTTCTTCTAGGCTTCTCATATAAATCTGCATACATTTTATGGGATCTTTGTTGGTGATCATCTCTAAATGGCAACAAAACCTTCGTCTTTGGATACAATCTCTTGCGCCCAGGTATATCATTGAGCTCAGTTAAGACTTTTAGTGGAACTTTAAATTTTCTTCCTACATTATATAAGCTGGCATAACCTCTTAATGAATATTCTTTATAATCACGAGCAAGAACCTCTTTTGAACTTTTCTCCCACTCTTCTTTTTTCCCTACCGGAACTCTTAAAGTATAACTTTCTCCTTTAACAGGTGTTTGCCATCTTAATAATTCAGGATTGTATTTTTTTACCATTTTAAAGTCTAAACCCAAAACCTCACCAACGCGATAAAGGTCAGAGTTGGCTGGCACTTGGATTTCTTCAAAATCTAATGGCTTTTTAAATTCAATATCATTAAATCCAAACTTACTTAGGTTCTTTCCAATAATGGCCAAAGCCATTATTTTAGGCACATAGTTTTTTGTTTCAGCTTTGAGGTATCGTCCACGACGAATTTTCCAATAATTCTTGGTTTTATATCTTCTAATCGCTCGACCAATCTTTCCTTCCCCAGCATTATAACCCGCCATAGCAAGTTCCCACGAGTCGAACATCTCATAAAGATATTTAAGATAATTAGAAGCTGCCACTGTTGCTTTAAGTGGATCTCTTCTTTCATCCAAATAAAAGCCTACTTCTAGGCCAAACTTCTTTCCTGTGTAGGGCATAAACTGCCAAGGCCCAACAGCTTTNGCCCANGATCTNGCAGCATTTNNAAAACCNCTTTCNGCCATNGATAAATANATTAAATCTCTTGGCATTCCTTCATCGTTTAAAATTTTTGATAATACTGGGGCATATCTTCCCGCCCTTTGGGCATATCTTTTAAAATGCTTTCTTCCACGGCCAGAAAAATAATCAATCCATTTTTTAGTAGCAGCGTTATAGACAACTGGGATATCAAAATAATAATTACTTAACTCTAAATGCTCAGCCCCGTAGAGGAAATACACTTTTTTTTGGGCCTGTTTGAGTTGCTCATCACCTATAGATCCAACAATACAGTCTTGGCATTGCGGAATAGTTTTATCCACTAAATGCTTTTGAACTCTTTGTGTCTTTGTCACTTCAATTTCTGCTGTGTCCGAATCTTTTGCCTGTTTGCTAGTGGCACAAGAACTTAAAAAAACAAGACCAATTATTAAAGTAAAGCTTTTAGTTTTCAACACGATAAACACTCCTAGTTGTTAACTGTTTACACCCTTACTCTTGGGTGTCGCATTATAATTTTACTAAGAAATTAAGTTTCAAGTCACCCCGGAAGTCTTGATCCTTTTTTTCCTTAATCATTCCTTAAATTTAACCTAAGAAATATCTTCCTAAATGTAAATTCAATTACTTAAACTTAAGTTTAATGCTAATATTAACTTGTGTAAACCTTAACGGAGATAAGGCCATAAAGATGAGTTTTTCTAAATTTAGTTTGGCCGTATTTGTATTTTTCTGGGGAATCTCAGGGGTATTAGCAAAAGTTGATCCTCCTAATTACGATTTTTCTCTTGACCAATTCAATCAATTTTTTCCAGCAAAAAAACAAGTAGATATTCTTAAAGCCTTTCCTAATTCAAAGCTTTTATTCCAAACAAAACAGGGTCAAACCTATAAAGTCTACATAAAACATCAGCGCTATAAATTTCCCGTTTTAGTGCAATTTCAAGCTGGAGTCGTGACTGACTTTTACGCCAAATTACCTTCGTATTTTTTACATAATATTTTTCATCAATCTCTTATTAACCGAATTGGCAAACAAGATATTTACAAAAAAAAAGAAGAGCAGGCGGTTTATATTTGGAAAAATAAAGACAACAACAAACATATCTACGGTGCAGGTTGTACCATTACTTGCTTTCCTATTTATTATACAGTGATAAAGAATAATTTAGATTCTGATTTTAAAACAATTATTAAGCAGCTTTCAACTCAACGCCAGGATTAAAGCTTTCTTGGGGATAAATTTTTCCTAAATAATTTTCGGCCAAATATAATACTGTCTTACTTAAAAAACTCTGATTGTGAATAAAACCAAGATAAGTTGTATTGGCCAAGAGAAAGCTCAAAAGATCATCTGGCTTTAAAGTTCGAGCTGAAGTGTTTGGCATTCGATCTAATTTAATGAGAGATAAATCTTCCCTAAAATCTTGAACTTGTGCCTCGTGAATTAAGACGCGATTAACAACATCAAAAAAGATACTCTCAAAATTGGCTTCTTGAGGATTTAAAATAACAATACCATCCTCAACAAAGGCTCCCCAAAACCCCACAACTCCTTGATCCTTTAAGGCCATACTTATAAATCTTGTGAGCATAATCTTTATCGCCATTTTATCTTGAGTTGTTTTAAGCCCTAATTCCCACAACACACTAAAAGGATTGATCAACATTAATCCTACTTCTTTGTATTTATATAGCTCAAAATCTTTGCTTTTACTTAGACTTTCAGGACCATAAACATCTAAATGATGAGAGAGATTTATCTGTCTACACACTTTAAAAGAAGCGCGGTTAATACATAAAATCTTTGTTGTTTTTAAGTCAAATTTTCTATCTTTAATTTTATTTCTCTCTACTTTATCAAAACCCATTGATTCAAAAATATCAGCTAACTGACTTTCTAAATCAAAGTCTTCAAGCCTCAAATAAACTTGATAATCCAATTCTTTGTGAAATTGATAATAACTAAATTTTTTTTCTACCATTTGCAATCTCCCCTCTATAAAAGAGCCTTTGCCTTTTATTTATCGACGTTTCTTTTCTTATGCTTTAATATGAAAAGATGAAAAGGATCATTCTTATGCATTTATTTAAGGCATTATCTCTTATTTGTCTTATTTTCCTCTTACCTGAGGCTTATGCTCAAAAACTAGAGACGCATAAGACAGCTTTTCTAGAGTATCAAACTCAAGGATTTTCTCCCCAAGAACGTGCAATAGAAAATGGTCAAGAAGACAGTACCACTACCGCTCACTATATCTATTCTAGCTTTGGATTTGATATAAAATTATGGTCTCATAAAATTGAAGCCAATGGCTTTATTAGACATTTAGAAGCAAAAGATATTCAAAACAATCCTAGTTTGTTTTATCTCACCTCTCCCAAGAACATTATTGCACGTGATGTTTTTCAAATGCGTCATAAGGATGAAGGGCAAAATAATTATACCGAAGCGACTTTAAATCACTTCTTATATGAGTGGGGAGATGATGAGGTGAGCTTTAAAGCAGGCAGACTTTTTATAAACTATGGCCATGGCTACACAATTAATCCCATTAATCCTTTTGGTTTTGCCAATGGTCTCTCCTCTACGCTTGGTGTGCAACAGGGAAATGATGGGGTTCAAATACGTTTTAGTAAATTCAAAAAACTAAAAATTAGTCTCTATTTTTTAGGAGACAAGTCCTACACAGATTATAACAATAAAATCACCCGAACAGTTTTTTTAAGAGGGCAGTGGACACCAAACCATACCACTAAAATTAATTATGTCTTTGGTGAAGATCAAAAGCGCCATAAATATGGTTTTGAGCTCAAACACTCACTAAGCTACGGGCTGAGTTATTTACAACTAATGCGTCATTCACAAAATCTCGAAAACCAAGATGCAGGCTCTGAAGGACTCTTTCATTACCTGCTTGGCCATGAAAGTGATATCAATCAAACTTGGACAACCCGTATTGAATTGGCCCAACTACAAAAAGACGAAAAGACTCCCGAAAAAATCAATATAACTTACCTTCCTTTTGAAAAATCAATAACTTGGCTTAATCAGTTTAGGTTTAATGACAAGACAAACTTTGAAATAGGCATTAGCCAAGACCCAAGCAGCACGGCCAGCCTACTCAAACTCACTGCGAGGCACAATTTCTCTAAATCTTTACAGGGAAGAATATTTGCCTTTGAAATTCTTAATGAAGCTCAAAAGAAAGCTGAATACTCATCACAATACTCTATCCCCAATATTTTAGGTCTTGGACTTAGACTAGAAATTTAACAAACCAACCTAAAATCTATATTGACAAATGGCCTTGCAGAGCATAAAAGATATGGTTCATTATTATGATCTAGAATCTAGGGAAAAAGTAGGTTACCCCCTCTCCTAGCTAGGCAACTTAAGGAGAATAACATGTATAGTGTGGTTGAAATACAAGGTCATCAGTACAGAGTAAAAGAAGGTGATATTGTTGATGTTCAAAAAATGGATGCAGAAGTTGGATCAACTGTTGAGTTAGACAAAGTTCTTTTTGTAGGTGGAGAAACACCTAAAGTTGGAACTCCTGTCGTTGATGGTGCGAAAGTAACAGCTGAAGTGGTAAGACAAGCGCGTTCACGTAAGGTCATTGTTTTTAAAAGAAAAGCAGGACTTTCAAGAACAAAAAATGGTCACAGACAACATTACACAGCTTTAAAAATTACAGGAATTAAAGCTTAATTTAAATTTTAATTTTAGGAGAAATACAATGGCTCATAAAAAATCAGGTGGTAGTACTAGTAACGGTCGTGATTCAAACCCAAAAATGAGAGGAGTGAAGAAATACGGCGGTGAAAATGTAATAGTAGGAAATATTATCGTTCGTCAGTGTGGAACTAAATTTCACCCAGGCGATGGTGTAAAAATAGGTAGAGACTTCACAATCTATGCAGCACAAGACGGTAAAGTAGAGTTTGGATACTACAACAAAAAACAAAAAATTGTTTCTGTCGTATCTGCCTAATCAAAAAAATAAAATGCTAAATATAAAAGCCTATCTCACAGATAGGCTTTTTTTGTTTAGCATGAAGATAACTTAAATTTTTTGCCGTCCCAAAAAAATCTTTTATATTTTTCCACTCACTATTAAAATTATCTTTAAACGTATATTCATTGGAGGAATTTATGAGAAAGATTATCGGGCTTGCCGTAGTAGCAACAATTGCTTCCTCAAGTTACGCAAGCGATGTCAAAACAAATGTCTATGGCTATATCGAAGGCTATGTTGAACAGGTAGAAGAAACCCCACAACGCTCTGGGGGAACCAGTACAGCAGAGGGAGATGTTTCAAAAAAAGCTAACGCCCATGAATTTGACACACCCAATGTAAATTTAATGGTAAAAAGTCGTAAAGGTGATAAATATTCTTCTTATCTCAACTTAAATGCATCTGGTGAGACTGTCCAAACGAGAAATGCATGGGTTGAAATGAAACTTAAACAAGACCTTTTAAAGTTTAGAATTGGAAAGCTCTATCGTCCTTTTGGACTCTATAATGAGAGACTAGACGCTGTTCCCACCTATATTGGAATTGAGCCACCTGAGCTTTTTGATGGAGATCATTTATTACTTACAAGAACCACAAATATGCTTCTTCACGGAGAAATGGATTTAAGTGGTAATACCCTAAGATATTCACTGACAACTGGAAACGAAGAAAGAAAATCTGGAGAGGTTCCTGTTGGGGGTGATATTCGTTATACTCATGTAGGAATGGACTCTGTACTTCTGGTTGGAACTTCATTTTATTTTTCTAATACAGCAGCTCCTACTAAAAAAGTTGGTGAAGGCTCACCAGATGGTGGTGTTGTTAATTGGATGAAAGAAGATGACTACAAAGTCTTAGGTCTTTATCTAGAGTACACTCGTAATGCTTTTAAGTTTCAAACTGCTTATTACGAGGCAAATCACGATGCAACCAGAGATGGTTCTAAGTTACAGAGTATAGGAACTGAAAAATTAAATGACGAGCAAATTAGACGCTTATGTAACGGTAATATGTCAACTTGTGCCGATAGCGAAGTCAATTATATGGTCAAGACTTGGTATGTAAGAACTGGTTACTCGTTTGAAACCTCTTTAGGTGAAGTCACTCCTTATATTCAATATGATTTTTACGAAAACCCTGAAACAATCGCTGAAAAGAAAGATGGTGGAGATAATGAAGCCGGAATTGCAGATGATGGAGCTTTTACAAAGCAAACTCTAGGTGTTGTTTTTAGACCAGATTCACAATTGGCGATTAAACTAGATGCATCTAGTCACTCTCAGGAAATTGATGGAAGTAATGAAACTTATTCTGAAGTTCGCTCTTCTTTCTCATACATCTGGTCACTATAATATTGGAGCTTATTTATGAAAAAATTACTTATAATAATTACTGCTGCACTTTTTAGTATTTCAGCTTTTGCCATAGAGTTTGAAAAAGGTGCTAATGTCAAAGACATCCATCCAAGAATGCTTAGAAAACTCCTTATTCAAGGAAAAACCAAAGCACCAGATGGATCAAAAATTAAGATTGCCCCAGGAACTCAAATTCCTTCAAACTATAGAAAAAAATGGGATGAAATAAAACTCTCAGGTGGAGACGTTCCAAGTGAGGGCTCAGCAGCAGCTGATGTCATTTTAATCAAAGGTTTCTAAATAGCTAGGCCCTCAAAAGAGGGCCAGTTTTTTAAGTAATATTAACCGCCTGACTACGGTGGGGATAGAAGAGAAAACTCAAACTCACAGACAGAAGCTGTTATGATGTAACTATTCTAAATTTCTAGATGTCTGAAC